>CAYSIH010000001.1:0-31216 GCA_964431005.1 uncultured Sphaerochaeta sp.
ATGGTCTTTGTCATGATCACCATCAGCCGAGCATCAGCTTTCCGTATTGAAGAGGTGCTTGCAGAGAAGAGCGACCTCTCCGATAAGGTTGATACCGTTACCCTCGTCCCTGATGGCAGCATCGATTTTGATCAGGTTGCCTTCAGCTATACCAAGCGCGAGGACAAACTCTGTCTCAGGGATATAAATCTACACATCAAAAGCGGAGATGTGGTGGGCGTCATAGGCTCTACCGGCAGCGGCAAGACCAGCCTCATCCAATTGATCCCTCGCCTCTACGATGTCTATTCAGGGGCGGTAAGGGTCGGAGGCCTTGATGTCAGGGAGTACGAACTCGATTCCCTCAGGAATGCGGTAAGCATAGTTCTGCAAAAAAGCGTACTTTTTTCAGGCTCCATTAAGGAGAATCTCAGGTGGGGGGATCTTGAGGCTACCGATGAACAGCTTATCCAAGCTTGTAAGATCGCCCAAGCAGACACCTTTATCCAAAGTTTCCCCAACGGGTATGACACCCATATAGAACAGGATGGGTCTAACCTCTCAGGGGGGCAGAAGCAGAGGCTCAGTATCGCCCGATCCATCCTGAAGAAACCAAAAATTCTCATCTTGGATGACTCGACCAGTGCTGTCGATACCAAGACAGACTCCCTCATCAGGCGTGCCTTTAGAGACCAGCTCAAGGATACCACAAAGATTATCATCTCCCAAAGGATCAACTCCGTAATGGATGCGGATATGATTGTAGTTATCGACGAAGGCAGAATCCAGGCAGTAGGCACACATGATGAGTTACTTACACAAAGTGAGATGTATCGCGAGATATACGACTCCCAGAGTAGGGAGGGAGCATAATGATGGCAAACAAGCAAGAAACTAAAAAAATGAAAATAGACAAGAATACGATGCGCCGTCTTCTCGAATATATATTCATCCCTTACAAAGGACGCTTCATACTGGTGCTTATCAGCATAGTGATAAGTGCTTTGGCAGGAGTCGGAGGCTCGCTCTTCCTACGTGTCCTTATCGATGACTTCATAGTTCCCCTCTCCAGCCAGACAGACCCCTCCTTCATCCCTCTGCTCAAGGCCCTGGCCATTATGGCCAGCATCTATGCAGCAGGAGTGGTTGCAACCTTTCTCTACAACCGCCTGATGATTACCATCGCACAGAGTGCATTGCGGACTATCAGAGATGATATGTTCGCCCATTTGCAACACCTCAGCATCAGGTTTTTCGATACTAACGCCCATGGGGACCTGATGAGCCTCTTCACCAACGATACCGATACGTTACGCCAGATGGTGACTCAGAGCATACCGAACATATTCTCCTCCTCACTTACGGTAATCGCCATATTCTTCGCCATGCTCTTCACCAGCTTGCCCCTGACAGTGGTGGTTATCATTTCACTTACCGGCATGCTTTGGATCTCCTCCAAGATTGCCAAACGTAGCGGCAAGTATTTCGTGGAGCAACAAAAATCCTTGGGAAAGACCAACGGTTTTATCGAAGAGATGATCCACGGGCAGAAAGTGGTAAAGGTATTCACCTACGAAGATGAATCCAAAAAATCATTTGACAAGCTCAACGAAGAGCTTTTCAACAATGCAAACCAGGCCAACAGGTTTGCAAATATCCTGATGCCCATCATGGGCAACATCAGCTACATCCAGTATGTCATCGTGGCAATAGTGGGAGGGATGCTGGCCATCAGCGGATGGGGAGGGATACTGACCCTCGGGGCAATCGCCACCTTCCTACAGCTGAGCAGGACCATCAACATGCCCATCAATCAGATGGCACAGCAGCTCAACAGCGTAGTCATGGCCATGGCAGGGGCAAAACGCATCTTTGCCCTGCTTGACCAGGAGCCAGAGGTCGATGAGGGGTATGTCACTATGGTAAACGTAGACTATGACGAAAGCGGAGCGTTGGTAGAGACGCGTGAGCGGACCAATCACTGGGCGTGGAAGAACCCCCACAAGACAGGAGCCGAGATGTATACCAGCCTCGATGGCTATGTGCAATTCTTCAACGTCGACTTTGGCTACAACGAGGATACGCTAGTACTTAAAGACGTATCCCTCTATGCCCGCCCTACCCATAAGATCGCCCTAGTGGGTGCAACAGGTGCAGGTAAAACCACCATCACCAACCTCATCAACCGCTTCTATGATCTCGCTGATGGAAAGATACGCTATGACGGCATTAACATAAACAAGATAAAAAAGGACGATTTGAGACGCTCACTGGGAGTGGTCTTACAGGATGTGAACCTTTTCTCGGGCACGGTCATGGAGAATATTCGCTACGGGCGCCTAGATGCAACAGATGAGGAGGTCATAGAGGCTGCAAAGCTTGCCAATGCCGATTCCTTCATCCGCTTGCTGCCGCAGGGCTACGAAAGCGAACTGGCCGGGGATGGATCCTCCCTATCACAAGGGCAGAGGCAGCTGATCTCCATTGCCAGGGCAATCGTCGCCAACCCACCGGTGCTCATCCTCGATGAGGCAACCAGCAGCATCGATACAAGAACCGAAGCAATAGTCCAACAGGGCATGGATGCCCTGATGGATGGAAGGACGGTCTTTGTCATTGCACACAGACTTTCCACCATCAAGAATGCTGATGTCATCATGGTACTCGAGCAAGGTGAGATTATCGAACGAGGAACGCATAAGCAGCTGATGGATAAAGAGGGACAGTATCAGAAGCTCTATACCGGGGTGTTTGAACTGGATTAAAACCGTAGGCCCTCTTTGCAATACAATAGACAAATCTTATAGAAAGGATACGCACTGTAAAAGTGCGTTCTTTTTAACTCGATATTTTGGATATTTTTCCAATGTTGTTCCTAGGACAAGCCAAAAGCAGCACACTTGCACAAGATTGTTGCTTTTGGCTTTATAATACATCTGCTTTCACATTATTTGGTATAAGGACAAAAAAACCCCCTAGGGAAAAGGAGGTTAAACCCTAGAGGGAACAAAAGGAGGTTAGAAAAATCCGATTACTGTGCTGTCAGGTCCAACGGACGCAGAAGCATGTCGTTCTCTTTCTGGATAGTACCCTACAAACATCATGAAAAAGAATCAATACTTTTTTGCGTTTTTTTCAAAAAACTTTTTTTGCTTTTAGTTACATTGTCACTACTTAAATAAGGCCTATGTACGATTTCGCAAAATCCTTGCAACTATGAACAAATCATTCAAAGCCCACTTCTATAAAAGAGGATTATTTGAGTGGTACCAGTGCACCCCCTCAGTTCCTTATGAAACACAAGGGGCTCTGTTGTCAGAGGGTTTGCATTTTTACATACTCAGCAAAAGTCGAAGCGATCAAGAGATGTCCTTCATTACTGGGATGGATGCCGTCATCACAGATAAGGGAGGCGTAATCTCGTCGTTGGAGAAATGCACTGCGAACATCTATAAGTGCTGTTCTGGTCTCTTTTGCAATGAGACTTATTTTCAATGAATACAGTTCTTGAAAACGAGAAATGCTCTGGACATCACCTTGCAACCAGTTGAGAATTGCTTTTTTATTCAACCCATTTCTGCATATATGGTTAAAATAGCGTATCGAATCAATAGGGGGTAACGTCATGAGGATTGGTTTGATCCCCCTAGAACGTAAGGTCTCCAACATGTTCTGTAAGGTTGTGCAGAAAAGTTCGATAGGAATATTTGGCAAGAACTCTCCACTGGGATTCTCAGCTATATCAGCCCATTGATAATCACAATCATTGCCTCCATACTCTATCAGTGCTACATCACAAGAGAGACCTCGGTTGATCGATCGTTGAAGCAGTTGTACCCCTTTTTTGATAGTGCTTCCAAATAGGGAACTGTTATGGATTTCCAAACCATATGTTTTACCAAGCTCAATAATTGGAGGGTTCTCCAATACGGAGTACTGGTCGCGGGACTTGTTGTACACAACCCCTTTCAAGATGGAGTCTCCAAAAATACGTATTTTTCTTATCGTAATGTCCGTCCTTGATCCTCATACAAATCCATAAGGAGTTTGAAGATTCTGCTACTTCCATTTTACTAGGGAAAGTCTTATACAACAATGGTATATTATAACCAAGATAGAGCTAGAAACAGGGAAAGACCCCTGGTTAGGAACTACTAGCATATGCCCTATCGGAATCATTTCTTCTAACCTGACAAATACAAAGGGGCAAAAAAAGAGATCCTTCCAAAAAAGAAGAATCCCCATAATGATTAGGCTTGTACGCTAAAGATTCGTATAGCATTGACAAGGGATTTCCCTTATCAATGCTCGCCTGCCCCCTAAAGTTTCACGCTCTTCCAATCAAGTTTGAGCTTACCTTGTATGAAATCATCTTTTGCCTTATTCAGGGCATCGCGTATGTCAGGTTGCTCGGTGACGATGGTATAGGAGAAGCCCCCATTCTCAAAACATAAGGATAGGTTGACCCCGCCACGGATGCCTTTGCTCTTGTTTTCCAGAAGCGCATCTATCATAGGCACCCAGTTGTATGCCTGGGAAGCAAGAACCTTCGGACTGTTGGGATCGACTCCAAGCCAGAAAATATCCTCTCCCGGGTAATCCTCCACGGCACGCAAAGCTCCACTGGCCTGCTGGGAAGAGCCGCTAAGTATGTCTGCACCTGTCGTCCTTACATAGAGGTGAGCCATCTGTGAGGAGCGGATGTAGTCTGTATAGGTACCGGTGTGGACCACCTTTACCTCAGCGTTCGGGTTGACCGATCTCACGCCTAGTACAAACCCACGGTCATACCTTGCAGCATCCCCACCATCGACTGAGCCGATAAGGCCAATGACATTGGTTTTCGTACCAAGCCCTGCTGCTATCCCATTCAGATAGCCTGTCTGCTCACTTTTGGGAGTATAGGAGAATACATTGGGAATACTGGTATCCTCACCGGTGCCGTAGGCAAAGATGACTGAGGGATGACTAGGTGCCAAGTCTTTGACTATGTTGGCATACTGAGCTCCATGGGCGATGATGATGTCATAGCCTTGGGCAACGAACTGCATGATGGATGTTCCTGCGGCCACTGGATTCTGCTTTTCACTCAGCCCGACAATAATGTCACCCCGCCTTTGTTGTACATGCAGCAAGGAGGTATACATGCTCTCACACCATAGGCCGTCATCGACAGTGCTTTCACAGATCAGGGCGATGCGAATCTTCTCATCTGAGTGTTTCTCTGTATTGGCTTGGGCGAACCCAAAGGAAAGAGCGACCAGAAGGACTAAAAGCGACAACAAAACTTTTTTCATAGGTAATTTCCTCACTAGCTCAACTATAGGAAGAGGAAGCCTAAGTTGTCAAACCGAAAGATGCAATAATAGGAACAATACTCCTATCAGTCCGATTTTTTGACATGTATTGTAGGAACCTACAAACATGATGGCCCTCTCTTATAGCAATTGCTGTACTGCTCTCTCGCCCAAATACGTGCAAGGCAGGTACAATAATAAAGTCGGAAGTTGAGACTATACTAAGGCTCTAGATTGGGAAGTACTCGTGATAGAGCAAAACTATCTTAAACGTATCGCCGATGGACTGTTGCATGAAAGACTCCGATCAGGTGGTGCTATTCTAATCGAAGGCGCTAAATAGCGTAAAAACAGCCACACGAGCCTCCAAGAGTCAGCGGTACATGCAAGATCCGGACAAAGTCCAATCTTACTTGGCGGCCGAAGAGAAAAAGATTGCCCTGTGTCGTGCTGTCGATTGTCGAGGCAATCACCAATGCAGATATTTCCCGTATCGATGGTGTACTTATAGTACCGATCGGATGCCTAAAGGATTGATGCTGTAGTGGGATTGCCTACCTTGAATCCACGTGAGGGTATTCAACAAAACCAGCCTTATAGGTAGTACCTGTAGTTTCATGACCTAGGACACCTTACCCTATTTTCCTTCCTTGCATATTTATAGGAAAGAAGAGCACCTCTAGTACTAATGATGGAGTAGCAGATACTACTATCTCCTTTTCCTGTAACAATTCAAGCCAAGACCCAACATCCAGGAGGGGAGGTTGCCTTTGCTACCTCCCCTCCTGGCACTTATCAGCTTTTCTCTTCTGCTCCCGTTACGCGTCCTTGGGATTCTTCATACTGAAGGGCTGACGGGTATTCTCCAATGCATCCCTCCAGAGGGAGCCCTCAAGATCCACATGGTTACGGGACCCGACGGCAACATCTATGGGGAGATGGACAAACCTGTTGTTCATCAGCCCTATCAAGAGCTTGGTCTTGCCAGCCATGGCGGCATGCACAGCATGGGCACCTAAGCGTGCACAGTAGATGGAGTCAAAGGAGTCTGCAGGAGCACTTCTGATGATATAGGAAGGATCGATATACTTCACATTGCATTTGATTCCCTCTTCGGCGAAGTAATCAAGGATTTTCCCCTTAAGGAAGATACCTATATCATGAAACCTGACGTTCCCTGAAGCATCAGTCTCCCCTGTGGAGGGGGCATGTTCTTGGCCTGCTCCTTCAGAGACCAATACCACCGCATGGCCGCGGTCAAGGATGCGCCTACGAAGGTTGGCAAGAAAACCCTGGGGACCATCAAGGTCGAACGGGTTCTCAGGGATCAGACAAAAGTTCACATCGCTCTGAGCAAGGGAGGTGTTTGCAGCGATGAAGCCTGAATGACGGCCCATGACCTTTACCAGACCGATGCCGTTGATGGCATTCTTCGCCTCGATATGGGCACAACGGACCACAGGAACAGCCATCTGTACAGCGGTATCCATACCGAAGCTGCTTTGGATGAAGGAGAGGTCGTTGTCGATCGTCTTGGGGATTCCTATGATGGATATCTTCAAGCCCCGCTTCTTTATCTCATCACTTATCTCAGAGGCTCCCCTGAGTGTACCATCCCCACCGACTGTCACCAGGATATTGATATTGAGCTTCTCCAGCGTATCGACGATCTCATCGACCTTATTGCCTCCACCACGGGCAGAGCCAAGGATGGTACCACCCTTCTCCTGAATCTCATCGACGACGTCCGGATCGAGGGGAATGAGGGGCCAAGGGCTGTTTTCCAGAAGACCCTGGTAGCCAAACTGCACCCCACTGATCCTGCGTACCCCATAGCGGTACCAGAAGCAACGAACTACAGCACGGATGACGTTGTTCATCCCCGGACAGATACCACCACAGGTGGTGATGGCAGCATGGGTGTGGGCAGGGTTGTAATAAATCTTTTCACGAGGGCCTGCAAGCTCGACGGTCTCATCATGCCGGGGGACTGGGCGCCCTTTCTCGTCATTATCTGTATCGATGCTGTACAGGATATGGTCTTCATCAGAGACATAATCAGCTTGCCCGTCGTTACGTGCAGAGCTCATCATGATGGGTGAGAATATCTTTGCCTCACCCAAGCTTGGAATACTAAAATCAATTTTCTTGGAATTCACTCTATACCTCCGTGATCTTCGTCCTCATCAAACAGGAGGGAAAGACTCTCCCTGAATCGCTCATACGGCTTATCAAGGGTGAGCTTCGCTTCCTGTTCAAACGTATCATATAGTTCAATGAAATGTTCCCCGAAGGGAGTCAGGGTAGCACCATCGCGGTTTGCCCCACCCTTCTTACGATCTAGGATGGCAACACCCAAGCTTTTTTCCAGGTTGCGAACCATCGCAAAAGCCTTGGAATAGGAGATTCCCAGTACCGACGAGCCCTTACGCAAGGACTTGTGGATGCGGATGTGCTGCAACAGCCATAACACCCCTATTCCCATGAATTTGTTGCCTTCCTCATCGACTAGATAGAGCTTCGCTTTTAGTTCCATGCTTCTCCTGCTGCCTGATAGACCAGATCTACCAACTCCTCTATCTTATCACATTCCACAGAACAATAGGCAAGTCTCAAGGTGATGTCGGCAATGTTGATACAACCGATCTGGTAGGAATCCAACAGGTACTTACGTAAAACCTCAGAGCTACCCTTACACCTGAAGGCCATAAAATAGCCGCTGTTGAAAGGATAGGGCTTGAGCAAATCATTACCTTCATATTTCTTCAGGGCCTGTTTGATGATTCGATAACGCTTCTCCATCTCGGTAAAGGCAGCTGCCTTATCTTTCTGGTAATGCTTTCCATCACGCATAGCATTGAGTATCAGGCTCTGACCGGGACGGTCACAGTTGGAGACTGTGCTACGGATGATACCAAGCGTCTTCTTGTTCAGGGCATCATAGTGCTCTGCCTTCAGGGCCTTGCTGCCATAGGTTATAAAGCCAATGCGGAAACCCCAGACCATCTCCTCCTTGGTCGCTGCATCAGCCTTGACCGCAAAGATATTCTCATGGGCATCACAGAGGGAGGCAAACAAGCTCTCCTTCTCTGTCTCTTGCTCAAAGAACAGACCGAAGTATGCATCGTCGGTGATGACCATAAGGCGCATCCCCTCGTCGGCAAGGTTTACAAGGACCTCTGTGGTCCTTTTCATCTCATCCTTGCTGGGAGTGAATCCTGTTGGATTGTTGGGGAAATTCAAAAGGAGACGTGCCTTCTTTTCCGGGATGGAAGAGAGAACCTCCCTTAGGCCTTCCACGTTGAAGGCACCGCCTTCAGTGTAGAAAGGGAATGTCTTGATCGTCGCATTCACCTGATGAGCGAATATCAATTCATAGTTGTCCCAAGCGAGGTCAGGCACTACAAGGGTATCACCCTCTTCAAAAAATATCTGTGCCAGTAAGCTCAGGCCATGGGTCAGACCACCTGTGACGATCGGAAGGGAGAACTCCTTGCCCTGCAAGGAGGGGTTCTTCCTATACATCTCAGTTTTCCACAATTCACGCAGTTCAGGATCCCCACCCCCAGGAGCATAGGCGAATATCTGTGAAGGGGTAAGAGCATTTTCTGCAAACTGAGCATAGATATCACTCAAATGCATGGGTTGGCCCTTTGTAGTGGCCATTCCAACGGTCGCATTGAAGCGTGTTGCCTTCTTCTTGGCTTCAGCAGCTTGAGCGACTATGCCTTTGGGAAAGAAGATTCTTCTTCCTACAGCTGAAAACATCTCATCCACAATGGTCCCTTTCAATGTTGTGTTCAATTCGTTGGCTAGTTCATGCATTACTGACTCCTTCATTCATGTTTCTTCGTATATATAGGTTTTTTAGTAAAATGTCACTAAAAAGAGAATTCCCCTTGCATATCTTCTTGTTGTTTCTCGGGTTTCCTCTCTTGTAGCATAGCAAGGAACTCCTCTTCGTTTATGACTTTGGTCCCAAGCTTGTTCGCTTGAGCCAGTTTGCTTCCCGCCCCACTTCCTGCAAGAAGATGGGTTGTCTTGGAAGTGACAGAACCCGTTGTCCTTCCACCCCGTTTTTCGATCTCCTCCAAGGCACGTGATCGTGGATTGAACTGTGCAAAGGAACCGGTGACGCACCAGACTTGGGAGGCAAAGCTTTGTGCAAGGGCGGGTGCCTCTGTCTTCTTCTCTTCAAGCTGCAGGCCTGCCTGGCGGAGGAGCTCTATGCGTCCTCGCATCACCGGGTCATTGAGCCCGTCAATAAGCAGACGGGCACTCTTGGGCCCGATCTGCTTGATGGCAGTAAGGGTCGCCTCATCGTCCCTGTCTGCGATTGCTAGCAGCGCATCCATACTGGTGATCCCACTCTCCACCAAAAGGTCTGCAGCCTTCTTGCCAATCTCCCCAATGCCTAAAGAGACAAGTACCCGTCTGAAACTCTGGGCCTTGCTCTTCTGTACCCCTGCCTTGATAGCGGCAATCTTCTTCTGGCCAAAACCTGGGATGCCAGAGAGGGCCTTCTCATAGTCTAGGGTGTAGATATCAGGGACATCCTTGAGTAGGCCGAGGTCGATGAGGGTGGTGATGGTCTCCGGTCCAAAGGAGTCTATGTCCATCTGAGCTTTTCCTACAAAAAACTTCAGACGCGAACTTACTTGGTCGGGACAGGATGGATTGGGACAAAAGGCGTGTGCTCCCCGAACCACCAGGGGGGTCGAACAGGCGGGACAGGTCTTTGGCAGGGTCCAGACATGGTTGCCCTCTTCATTCTTTTCGATGACCCGTTCCACTGCAGGGATAACATCCCCACGCTTGGAGATTTCCACACTGTCACCGATAGAGAGTTCCAGCATGTCGATATAGTCTTGGTTATGTAAGGTGATGTTGGAGACTGTCGAGCCTCCTACAAGGACAGGGGTAACCCTTGCAACAGGGGTGACCCTCCCTGTCCTGCCAACCTGCACCTCGATATTCTCAACCACTGTCTGGGCCTGGGGAGATTCAAACTTATAGGCTAGGGCCCATCGCGGGTGGTGTTCGGTATAGCCCAGGCTTTCACGGACGGAGAGTTCATTCACCTTAACGACCAGACCGTCTATCTCGTAGGGAAGGTCTGCACGTTTGCCTGTGTGCTGATCCACATACGCGTCAAAGTCTGCATAGGAGAGGGCCTGCCCCTCCAGGGAGGCTTTTTCAAGCCTCTTACTGGCATCTTCACGGCTTTTGCAAAAAAGGGCGATATTGGGGTTGAGGGAGAAGCCATAGGAGGCGAGAGTGGCAAGTATGGAGATATGATCAATAAAGGGGTGTTCCCCATCCCAAAAGCCTTCATAGACGTAGATTCTCAAGGGAACTTTGGCTACCTCGCTGCTCTTTATCCGCCTGATGGTCCCCGCCGTCAGGTTACGGGGGTTTGCATAGGGAGTCTCCATACGGCGGTTCAGGGCCAAAAACTCCTCCTTGGGGAGGAAAACCTCACCGCGGACAGCAAGATTTACCTCTTCTGGTACTCTCAAGGGTATGGATGCGATGGTCCGTATGTTTGCAGTAACATCGTTGCCCACCACACCATTACCGCGAGTCACAGCGCGAGCGAGTACACCTTTTTCGTAGTATAGGACGATGGACACCCCGTCCATCTTCTCCTCCACTACAAAGGAAAGCTCCTGGGCTACCTTGGTCTCTGTCTTGGCCATCCACAAGGAGACCTCCTCACTCGTGTACGCCTTGTCCAGGCTCAGAACGGGAAGGGTGTGCTCAACTTCAGGAAACTCGCTGCTCAGATCACTTCCCACCCTCAGTGTAGGGGAGTCAGGGAACCTGAGATGAGGATGGGTCTCCTCCAACATCTGCAACCGGTCAAAGAGACGGTCATACTCAAGGTCGCTTACCAGAGGGCGTGCATCCACATAGTAGGCTCTCTGGTATTTTCTCAGCTGTTCGGATAGATTTTCTATCTCCAAGCGGGGGGCTTGCTCATCGGTGTTCATGCCACCATGGTACTCCTCCTCAGCCCTATTTTGCAAGCAGAGGATAGGGTTTCTCTCATTGCAGATAATGGGCCAACATGGTATCTTTCTTAGCGAGAGAGGAAAGGCATACCATGGCAGAGAAGAGAGAACCCTTCAACAAAGCGAACTTGCTTCACGGCATAGTCATCAGCTCTGATATCGACGTCGGCAAGATACGTGAGATAGCGATTCCTCCACTGGATAACAACTATGTTCTGGTAGCTGCCAGGGATATCCCTGGAACCAATCGCATACGGGTCCTGGACAACGCAGCAACGCTACTGACATCTTCACAGGTATCGTACAGACAGCAACCCATCCTTGCCCTGTTCGGCTATGACAGCGAGTCAGTCCAACTCAAGAGCCGGGAGATAACCATCTCATACGAAGAGCCCTCCTCCGAGGAGCCTTCAACCAACATATCCAGCAAATCCGAGCAGATAGTCTCTGCCCCCTTTACCTACCTCTACGGAAATATGGAGACAGCCACTGCAGCTGAAGATCTTGTGACCATGGAGCGCCGCTACCACTTCAACGGAACCGGCTATACCAACAACACCATCACGCGCATAAGCGTAGATCTTGAAGATGACAAGCTGCACGTCTATCTGCCGACCCAGTGGCCTGCCCATGTGCGTGAGACTATCAGCGAAGTCACCACCATTCCCAAAAAAAGAATTATCATACACCGCCAACCCTTTTACGCCCCCCATGACGAGATGCTGCTTGGCCCCACCATCATTGCCTCTATAGCTGCCGTCGCATCCATCAAGGCCCAGTGTCCTGTTGAACTGCAGTGCAAGATGGATAACCATAGACCAGAGATAACCATAGAGAGAAAAAGCTGGTTTTTTTCAGATGGCAAGCCACAGGCAGAAGCTATCTCAGTGGAGGTCGACCAGGGAAGCACCCCACTGTTTACCGAGGAGATGTCCAACCAGATCATTGCAGGTCTTGTACCCATCTACCCCCTGGAAGCCCTCTCTGTCTCCATTAGCTTTATGACGAGCAACACACCTCCTGCACACTTCTTTGGAGATCTGGGCTATTGTGATGCCCTTGCCTCCACGGAGAACCACTACAGTGAAATGGCCAAACTCACCGGCTATACCGCCGATGCATGGCGCTTGAAATATGCTTCAGAGGGCAGCTCTCATCTGCCTGTGATCAAGTTTGATAAACTTTCAAAGCTGAAGGAAGCGATTACCGATGTCACTACCCGTTCGGACTTCCAACGGAAAAGTGCCGCATACGAACTGCAATCAAATATGAAGGTACGCCTCTCCACATTCTTCAACTACAGCCGAGGCGCCGCTTTGGCCTGCGGATCGGGCATCAGCGGTTTCAGCAGCGAGTGCAAGAGCCTGCCTCAGCAGGCGGTTCAGGTGCAGCTCAACCCCAACAACAAGGTGGAGTGCAACACTTCCTTCTATACCAATGGGGCAAGTGTCGAAATATGGAAGCAGATCATATGTGAGGAGCTGGGTGTCGAGAAGGGAAACATATCCTTTCCCGCCGATGACCAGGAACTGCTGGACAGCGGGCCCTCTGTGCTCTCTGCAAACAGTGGACGGATGCCCCAACAGATACAAAGGGCTTGTATCCAGATAAAGGAAAAACGGTTTGTACAACCGCTTCCCATCTGTGAAAGTGTGCTCCACTCCCGCATGGGAGGGGCAAAGGGGTCCTTGTTCGCCTCCAATAGCTGGGTCGCCTTGGTCCTTGAACTCGAGATACAGGCAGTCACCCTCCACCCGATAGTGCGCAATATCTGGGTATCCATATCTACAGGCAGGGTTTTTGACGAACACGCCCTTCGCAGCAAGATCCGCCATACCATTGTAAGTACCCTTCGTGAAGGAGGGGCTCTTCTTTCCAGTGACAAGAGCTTTTCAATCGATATAGTCATCAAAGAGGAAGGAGAGCAGATATCTTCCTCAGTCACCAGTGCACTGAAAGGTGCTGCCACTGCAGCATTTGCCTCTGCTCTCCAGCAGGCCTTGGGTTCACACATTCCCAGGGTGCCGGTAACAGGGGAGATAATTCTTGAGACTCTGAGGGGGAACAAATGAAAATAGAGTGTGTCATTGACGGAAAGAGCCTATCGCTCTCAGTCAACTCCAACAAGCCGCTCTCACTCATTCTTATGGAGGATGTCGGTAACCACTCACTGCTGTGCCACTGCAAGGGGGAAGCATGCGGCAACTGCATAGTCCTGCTCAACGATGAGGCGGTGCTTAGCTGTGTCATCCCAGCCTTTCGTCTGAAGGAAGCCACTGTCAGCACATTCGAAAGCTACCAGAAAACCCGACTATGCCGAGATATAGAGCGTGCCTACCAACGAAACGGCAATACCCCCTGTCCCAATTGTTATGCGTCCAAGACCCTAATCATAGAATCTATCCTACAAACCCTTACCAATGCCCGGCCAAACAGGGTGAACAGTCCCATGATGAGCCGTCCTAGGGCCCCATCCACCGTGGAAGAGGCCCTCGATGAGCAGGCCATCATACAGGAGTTATCCTTGAACACCTGCCAATGCATGCACATGAGTGAGCTCGTGCAGATCGTCGAGACAGCGCTTACATTTAGGAGGCGAAAACGTGTACGAAGGAATTAGGTCTCCGGTCATCCATACACCAAAGACACAAAACGAGTTCAATGCGACGATCTTACGCTACCCCAATGCCCAGATCTGGGCAGGGGGAACCTATATCATGAGCCAAAAGGAGTACTACCCCAGCGACTCCAAAAACTCCATCATCGACCTTGGGGAGATAGAGGAGATGAAGAAGATCACCCGTAACGATCGATTTGTTGAGATTGGCTCGATGGTCAGTGCCTCCCAACTGCTGTATGCTGGAAAACTCATCCTTCCGGAGATCTTGCAAGAGACTCTGGAAACCCTTGCATCACAGATCGTCAGGCGCCAGATTACCGTTGGGGGCTCCCTGTGCGTCCCTGAGGTGAGGCTTGCACTCTCCACCACACTAGCGATTCTCGACGCTTCGGCGGAGTTCAAGATCTATCAAGGGGGGAAGGTCTCCACCCAGTGGATTCAAGTTTCCCGTATGTATGACAAGGAGGGCAAACTTGCCCTTGGAGTGAAAAACGCCCTGCTGACAAGGATTCGCATCGGTCTGGACTATGGTGATTTCCATTCGTTCTTTACTGTAGAGGACCCTATCCGCACTACCGACAAGTGTGTTATATTCGCTTTCCAGGCAAGTCGGAATCAGAACTCATTGAGCAAAGTGAAGTTCTGCATGAACTTTCCGAAAAAAGCCTTTTATATGAGCAAGGACATAGAGTCAAAACTCTCCTCACTCACCCTGCCCATACACCCTGAGCGGGTCAATACCATTTCGTATGAGCTGGTTGCTGAACTAAAAAAGCAACATAGCACTATCACCGCCCTGCAGCTTGAAAGAGGACGAAGAATGTTTGAATCGGTTCTTCATAAACTGAACTCAAAGACCCTGCAACCGTAATTATTTGGAGTATGTTTCATGGAAGAACACGTATACGAGCCCTTCACCCACCTGCATAACCACACTGACTTCTCCCTCCTCGATGGGGCTGCCCCTATCGAGAGGTACATGGAGAAGGCAAAAGAGCTGAATATGCACAGCCTTGCCATCACCGATCATGGAAACATGTTCGGTGCTTTGCGCTTCTACTTTGCCGCAAAGGAAGCGGGTATCAACCCCATCATTGGGTGCGAGTTTTACGCTAACCCCACAAGCCGGTGGGAGAAGACCATGGTCGGGGGAAAAAAGCCCAACCAGTACCACCTCATCCTCCTCGCGATGAACGAGAAGGGCTATCACAACCTCATGCACCTCAACTCCCTCGCCTACACCGAAGGCTTCTACTTCAAGCCCAGAATCGATGATGAGCTCTTGCTCAAATACAACGAAGGCCTGATCTGTCTGTCGGCATGTCTAGGAGGGGAAATCCTACAGAACCTGCTTCGCGACCAGTATGAGGAGGCGAAAGAACGGGCCCTGTGGTTTGCTTCTGTCTTCGACGATGGGCGCTACTACCTGGAGATGCAGGACCACGGCCTCACTGAACAAAAAAGGACAAATCCCCTCCTAAAAAAGCTCAGTGACGAGACAGGAATCCCCTTGGTCTGCACCAACGACATACACTACATAGAAAAAAGTGATGCCAATGCCCAGGACCTGATGCTGTGTATCGGCACCAACGCCAAGAAGAACGATCCGGATAGGATGCGCTTTCCTAGCCCGGAATTTTACATGAAAAGCTACCACGAGATGCAGGAACTCTTCTCGTGGTGCCCTGAAGCCCTTGCCAATTCGCAAAAGATAGCACAACGATGTAATATCGAGCTTCATCTGCCCGGACCGCTTCTGCCTGAGTTCAAGGTACCCCCAGGGTTTGAAAACCCGACAGAGTACCTGCGCCATGTCTCCAACGAAGGGTTGAAAAAACGCTACGAAACCATCACCGATGAGTTACAGACAAGGTTAGACTTCGAACTGAGTGTCATCATCAACATGATGTTCGAGGGGTACTTCCTTATCGTCATGGACTACATCCAGTGGGCAAAGGACCATGATATTCCGGTAGGACCGGGACGAGGCAGTGGTGCCGGGTCCTTGGTTGCCTACAGCTTGGGCATCACCGATGTCGACCCCATCAAATACAACCTGCTCTTTGAGCGGTTTCTCAACCCCGACCGTGTCAGCATGCCCGACTTTGATATCGACTTCTGCTATGAAAGACGGCAGGAGGTCATCAACTATGTCACCGAGCATTATGGAACAGAACGCGTCGCCCAGATAGCCACCTTCGGAACCTTGAAGGCGAAGGCGGTGGTAAAGGACGTTGCGAGGGTATTGGACATCCCTTACGACGAGTCAAACAACATCTGTAAGCTTATCCCCGAAGACCCTAAGATGACCCTTGCCAAGGCTTTTGAAATGAGCAAGGAACTTGTCGAGCTGGAAAAGCGCGGAGGAATCTACGCGGAGCTTTTTGATGCGGCAAGAAGGCTTGAGGGCTTGAACCGGCACACCTCTACCCACGCTGCAGGGGTGGTCATCGGCAAGGAGGACCTGGTCAACTACGTCCCTCTCTACCGTGATGCCAAGACCGGTGCCATCTCCACCCAATACACGATGGACCTCATCGAGGAGTGTGGCCTGGTTAAGATGGACTTTTTGGGACTGAAGACCCTGACCCTGATAAAGCATACCGAGGACCTTATCAAGAAAAAAGATCCCGCCTTCAGTGCCGCAGACATAGACGAGAAGGATCCCAAGACCTTTGCCATGCTATCACGGGGGGAAAGCTCTGCTGTCTTCCAGTTTGAAAGTGCGGGCATGCAGAACATCCTCAAGGAGGCCCAGCCTTCGGACATAGAGGACCTGGTGGCCCTCAATGCCCTCTACAGACCGGGTCCTATGGCCTATATTCCCCAGTACATCGCCTGTAAACGGGGAAGACAGCCCATCACGTACGCAAACCCTGAGCTGGAAGAGGTGCTAAAAACTACCTATGGTGTCATTGTCTACCAGGAACAGGTCATGAAGGTGGCCCAGATCATTGCCGGCTATTCGTTGGGTAATGCTGATATCCTGAGGCGCATCATGGGCAAGAAGAAGGTTGCAGACCTAGCGGCTGAGAAGATAAAGTTTATCGCAGGGGCAAAGGCCTTGGGAAGAAGTGAGAAGCATGCCATAGAGATCTTTGAGATGCTCGAGCCTTTTGCAGGGTATGGGTTCAACAAGTCCCATGCGGTAGCCTACTCTGTCGTTGCCTATCAGACAGCCTTCCTCAAGGCAAACTACCCCGCAGAGTTCTGGGCGGCAAACCTTACCAATGAGATGAACAACCCTGACAAGTTTGCCGACTACCTGCAGGTAGCCAAGGACCAGGGTCTTGATATCATGCCCCCTTCCATCAACTATTCCGACAAGCATTTCTCTGTAGTGGGTGACAAGATTGTCTATGGCTTGGCGGGCATCAAGAATGTGGGTGAAGGGGTGGTGGAACTCTTTGTTGCAGAGCGGGAGAAGAATGGTCCTTACAAGGATTTTTTGGATTTCCTAACCCGCATAGACTCCCGTTCAAGCAATTCCAAGCTTCTTGAATCCCTTATCAAGGCAGGGGCCTTTGATACCATGGGGGTGAACCGCCCTACCCTGCTCTCCCATGTCGCAGAGGCTGTCACCTACGTGCAGAAACGTCGGGAGGAGCGCGCCTTTGGCCAGATATCCCTGTTTGATGAGGAGATCGAGGCACAGATGGACACCTTCACCATGACAGAGGTCGAAGACTGGGCTATCAACGAGAAGCTGGAGACAGAGAAAGCCCTGCTGGGCTTCTACATCTCGGGCCACCCGATGGATGCCTACAAGACGGCAATAAAAGAACGGGTTACAGTAAATACAGCAAGACAAGAGGCCCTTCCCTTTGGCAGGGTGACCAATGTCATTGCCATGGTGACCAACATACGCCCCTATACCACAAAAAAGGGGGATGTGATGGCATTCCTACAGCTTACCGATTTGAACTCCACCTTTGATGCTACCCTCTTTCCCAAGACGTTCGAACAGTTCAAGGAGATCCTGCATCTCGATGGCATCTATGGCTTCACCGGGAACTTTGACAACTCGCGTGGGGAGGGCAAGATCTCCTTCCTGATCGAATCCATTCTTACCAATCCTGAGGATCTATCCCCTACGGCTGTGACAAAATGTCATATAGAACTGGAAAAGTCCTTTTGCAAGCCTGAGCAGATGACTGCCCTACGCGACTCCTGTCTCACTTGGGAGGGAAGTTGCACTGTGGAGTTGATCATAGCTGAGGGTGAGGGCGCGGATAAGGACATCATCGCCTGTGGAGGGGAGTTCAAAGTGCGTTACTGTGATGAGTTTGCCCAAGAAGTGAGAAAAAATTCGGCAGTTCTGGATATATGGTTCGACTAATATCCAAATGTTGGGTATCTTACTAACGGAGGATTATAATGGACAACACCTATTACAATAGAGGGCTTTTCTCCTTTAGCAGCGCGCCACCTTGGCTTATGAACATAGCCTCTTTTCTGGCAGCCATCATCTCGCTCTATTCACTTTTGATCTGGGTGCGAATTCTCCTTACATGGATTCGCCTGCCAGGACAGAAGGTCGATAACCCCCTTTCCCATTATCTGGGAAAGATAGTCGACCCGTACCTTAACTTGTTTAAAGGCATCAGCACCTTCAGACGAAGCCATGTCGACCTCACCCCGCTCATCGCACTTGCAGCCCTCTCTGTGTTGCAGAGCATACTCAGGCTTTTCGGCTCCTTTGGTAAGATTACCTTAGGCATGGTCCTTGCCCTGATGCTCAGCACCCTCTGGTCCTTTTTGCTCAGCCCGATTCTCTGGCTTGTCATGGCTATGCTAGGGGTTCGTCTCTTCTTCTGCTACAAACGCGGGCCCAATACCATGGCCTACATCAAGATGATCGACTCACTCATCGGAGGGATCCTCAACTGGGTCCAAAGGCTTATCTACAAGGACAAGTCCATCAATGACCGTCAGCTGGTGTTGACCAGCCTCATCTTCTTTATCGTGGTCTATCTTGCCTCTTCCGTACTGATCCAGTTTTTGGTGACGTTCTTCGCTAAACTATCCTTCTGACCATGGCTTACCTTAGGGCGCTTCAAACAAGCATCAAAACCCTAGGGGGGGTAGGTCCGGCATCGTATAAGGCGTATGGGGAGCTGGGGATAACCACTTACTCCGATCTTCTGCTCTTCTCTCCCAGGGCGTGGGAGGACCGCAGCCGTGTCCGTCCTTTGGGTGGCATACAGGACGGTGAGATGGCAAACACCCTCGTTGAGGTGCTTGCCCACTCCTACTTCGGCCAAAGAAGTGCTAAGAAACGCACCTTGAAAATTCTGTTGCGTGATGTGTCAGGCCAAGGAGAGGGCAGGCTCTCCCTGCTCTGCTTTGGTCGGAACTTCCTGGAAAAGAGCATCAAGGTCGGTAACATCTACTATATCTATGCACAGGTCTCCTTCAACAGGGGGGAGCTGCAGAGCTCCCAGTTCGAACTGCACCCGGCAACAGAGGATGGTGACTTCCCCTCCACCTTTGGAGGCATCCTGCCCATCTACCCCCTACGAGGAGCTCTGACCCAGAGACTTATCAGAGCCAATGTCCAGAAGGTGCTCGATTCGGTGGAGCTGTTTGAAGAGGAGCTGCCCCACTCCCTACGCAGAGAGCATACGCTGATGCCTATGGATGAGGCTATCAGGGTGTGGCATTTCCCTCCCTCCCTCAAGAAGCATGAGGAGGCCAGAAAGACCTTGGCCCTGGATGAACTCTTCTACCTGCAGCTTATCGCCCGAAGGAGAAAGGGCTTGCAAGAGGGACAGGCCCTCCAGCGATCGGCCAACCCTACCAAGATAGAACTTGCCCTCATTGAGAATCTCCCCTTTGCCCTGACAGGAGACCAGATAACGGTATTGCATGAGATCCGCAAGGACCTTGCCAGCGGCGTTCCCATGAACAGGCTGTTGCAAGGCGATGTGGGTAGTGGCAAGACCTTGGTTGCCTGGATCACAGCCCTCTATGTCCTTTCGGAAAATGCTCAGGTCGCCTTTATGGCCCCCACTGAACTGCTTGCCCGTCAGCATGCGGAGTCGGGTGCAAAGTTGTTGGAACCCCTAGGTGTCAGAATGGCCTTTCTTACCGGATCGGTAAAGAGCAAGGAGCGTAAACTCCTGTTACAGGCCATCGCTGATGGTGAGGTCGATATTGTAGTGGGCACCCACGCCCTCTTCTCCAAAGAGGTCGTCTTCAAGCGCCTCAGGTATGTCATCATAGACGAACAGCATCGCTTCGGGGTGGAACAGCGTCTCGCCCTTATGGAGAAGGCAGAGGTGCCGGACCTGCTCTTGATGACCGCCACCCCCATTCCCCGGACCCTTTCCCTTACAGTGTTCGGCAACCTTAACGTTTCGACTATCAAGACTATGCCCCCTGGAAGAAAGCCTATCGTCACCCTTCTGGTCAATGAACAGAGTCGCAAGCGGATGTATAAGGCCGTTGGTGTGGAGTTTGCCCGAGGTCACCAGGCATATTTTGTCTATCCCCGTATTGATGACAGTGGGGAGAGCGACCTCAGGGATGTGACGAACATGTATGAATTCCTCAAGACTGAATACCCTGGCGTCTCTTCGGAGCTTATCCATAGCAAGCTTGATGATGAACAGAAGATGTCCATCCTCAAGCGGTACCAGAAGGGAGAACTCTCCTACTTGGTCTCTACCAGCGTAGTTGAGGTAGGCATCGACATACCCAATGCCACGTGCATGGTCATCGAGCATGCTGACAGGTTCGGCCTTTCGGCTCTGCACCAGTTACGTGGACGAGTCGGCAGAAGTGATCTCGCATCCTACTGCTTTCTGGTCTTTGGCAACCAGCTAACCGAGGAGGCAAAACAGCGCCTTACGGTGATGAAGGAGTCCACTGACGGATTCTATATTGCAGAGAAAGACCTGTTGATACGTGGCCCTGGTGAGATGACAGGGACAAAGCAGTCCGGGTTCCTACGTCTCCACTATGCCTCCCTTACTGAAGACCTTCCACTCATAGAGTTGGCGAGGGCCGAAGCCGATAGGGTCCTGAGAGAGGACCCTTCCCTGTTGGCCGCTGAACATGCGGTGATACGAAGAACGCTTGCAGAGGCTCCACCCTTTGCTTTGGAGAGCGTTGAGGCAAATTAGCCAACTTGCACAAAAAGGGATGAATACCTATTATGGATAGGATAAGAGGTGAGCTATGCGTATAACCGGGGGAATCTATAGGGGAAGGACAGTGATCTGTCCTCCAGGGATCATCAGGCCTGCCATGGATATGATGAGGGAGTCTCTTTTCTCCATATTGGGCAACATTGAGGGGATCTCCTGGCTTGATCTCTTTACCGGTAGCGGGTGTGTAGGCATCGAGGCGGCTTCTCGGGGGGCGAGCCTGGTACACGTTGTGGAGAAGGACCGCCAGAAGAAGGCCACCATCCTACAGAATCTGAGCATCGTTGAAAGCGAGATACAGCTCTTCATGACCGACGTCAACCGATTCATTCCCACTGCCAAGCGCCAGTATGACATTGTGTATGCTGATCCTCCCTTTCCTATGGGGGGCAAGATTGACCTTGCCAAGGCGGTGGACAAGGCTGATCTGCTGACAGCGGGAGGCCTGTTCATCATTCACTACCCCTCTGAGGAGAAGAAAGACTGGCCACAGAGGATAGGAAATCTGGAATTCAACGATGAGCGCAAGTATGGACGCAGTATGCTTCGCTTCTACAAACATACAAAACATGAGGGAGAGACGGATGAAGAATGAAACAGTGAGCATCGACGAGCATAACAGGGCGCATAGCCAGTTCATTACATACAGCTATGAGACTGACTGCTTCTTTGATGCAAGGCTTGCATTCTACTTCCAGATCGTGCAGGAAGCCGCTGGCAACCATGCAGCAGTGCGAGGCTGCAGCATACCCACCCTCCATGAGGAGGGAAAGACATGGGTCATCACCCGAAGCAAGATCGAGGTGCACCGGTATTCCCACTGGCCGGAGCTGGTGCGTGTTGAGACCTGGGCCCAAGAGCCCATCAGGCTCCATCTTCCCAGGGTGGTCCGCTCGTTTGACGAAGAGGGGGAGCCGATTTTCACTGCAAAGACCTACTGGGCCCTGATCGACTTGAAAAGCGGCAGACCGTGTCGCCCCACTACGATGACCGACCGTATCGGCCTGCCTCCCTCTGAGATGCAGATGGACCTTTCACTGACCCCCCGCCATACCTATGACGACTCCCAATGCACCACCTTGGTCTCCTACAAGCCCACTATCCAGTATCTGGATACGGACAGCAACCAACACGTCAACAACATCTCCTATCTCAACTGGGCCTTGGAAAGTCTGCCCTCAGTTTTTCGCAATCGTGCAAAGGTGGCTGAAGCCGATGTCTCCTGGATACGGCAGACCTTCAGCGGTGATGACCTTACCGTATTCACCGGCAGCCTTGATGAGAAGGTATTGTTTGGAGATGAGGGATTGCTGTATCACAAGATAGTCAGGGTCGAGAAGGATGGGAGCCGGATCACTGTGTGGGAAGGGACCACCCGTTGGGAGAGTCGGGCGGCCCTTAGTGGAACACCTTCCTGAGGCTCGGGTCCTTACCGAGAAGAAGCCCGATGGACTCACGTACAAACGGGAAGGAGTGGGTGTTTGCCGAATAGTAGCAGTACCAGCACCCCTCCTCGCTCTTGTAATGCAGGTCACAGCTGACAAGATATCTGCTTGCCCAACCGCGCTCGGGGGTAGGCAGCACCACTGACCGGAAGGAGTGCTTCCAGATAAGGCCATCAGAGCTTTCGATCTGTAGCAGCGAACTTGTGGTCTTCGCCCTCTTCTTATCCCAGTGCATAGCACATTCAAAGCCTATATATCCGTCCGATAGCTGCACCACCTTGATACTCCCACACGCCATATTGCGATAGCGATCATCTGCATCAGCTGATAGCAGGGGTTCGCTCTCGTTTGCCAAGGCATAGGGGCCTTCTAAGGAGGAGCTCATTGCGAGGGCAAAATGCCTGGTGGCCTTCTGCTTGGTATCCTCGAGCACCACGTGAGATGCTCCGAAGTAGAGACGGTAGCCATCCCTATCCTTAAACAGCTGGGGACGTGATATCCTAGGCTTTTTCAGCCCATCCCCTGCAAAGGGGACATCCTTGCTGTCCAAAAGAACCTTTGGTTCACTGAAGAGGATGAGGTCACTGGAGGAGCGTATCTCAAAACGGCTGGACTTGTTTTTTTCACCCCGCTTGCCCCTCAGTCTTTTTTTCAACGGGACAAAGGTTGCATCATGCTTCTCATAGAGTAGATACCACATCCCATCCTGCTGAAAGATGGATGGGGAGTGACCCCTCAATTCTATCATCTTCCTTGGTTGCCAAGAGATTCCATTTTCGCTGGTGAAGTGTTCTATGCCGACCCATGTATGACCGAACAGGTGCCATTTTCCATCAGGACTCTCTTCAGGGAAAAGAAAGAAGGGATCGCAGAGCCTCGGCATATACCACAGGCTCTGGATTACAGGCTTGTCACTGAAAGGAAACCAGGAGAGTCTGGTAAAGGATGCAATGGAGGGTGGCATCGCTGCTAATCCTCACGACGAGGTTTTTTTCTCTTTCTGGTAAAAAGAGGCGCCAACTTATCCTCAAGTTCAAAACGCTTTGTCATCCACTTGATGATGACAGAATAGAGCCAGAAGCTTCCACCGATGCTCACAAGAAAGGAGAGTCCCAACCACAGGGGCACTAGGGCGCTTTGTGGGTCTACAAATCGTGTAATGAGGATAAAGCAGACCAAAAACAGGATAAGCATGAGCAAGATGTTAAGGACTGTAGCCGCTAACATGAACCAGATGGTATTTGATTTCTTAGACATTGTTCGTTTCCTTTTTCTTCGTAGGAGTGCATAGGATTGTAATGGCGATCAGGATACCACTGATCACCAGCGAAGCGTCGGCAACATTCCATGTTGGCCAACGCTCAAAGCCCAAAAACCCATAGACCTTCACACTGATGAAATCGACCACCCTAAAGGAGCGGAAGATCCTATCGATCAAGTTTCCAATCCCACCACCCATAAAGAGTGCTAGCGTCCATCTTTGCAGGCGGGTAAACTCAACCTTCTCTGAGAAGTATAGCATGCTTACCCCCACAAGGAGGAGAACCGGCAGGAAAATGAATCCCACTAGCTTCACAATTATAGGTAGCCCCACTCCCATGCTGAAAGCAATGGCGGTATTGCGCACATGCACGATGGCCAAAAAATCCCCGAGGAATTGGAAGCCCACACTGTTTTCAGGTATGGTGGCAACTATCCAGGCTTTGGAGAGCTGGTCGATGATGATCACCGCTAAGGTGAGCAGCAAAGGCGTTGCCTTGCTGCTTTGTTTCTTTTGCATACGGGCCACTATACTACACTCTTTTCCCTTTTGCCTACAGGCCGGTGGGATGATCGAGGAAGAGTATCTGTACCCCAAACAACTCTGAAAGGTGTTCAGCAAGGGCCTGGACTCCAAAAACCTCAGTTTCGTAGTGTCCGCCCCCGATCATGGTGATGCCCTCTTCCAGACAGTCATTGTACACCTGGTGCTCACACTCTCCGGTGATGAAGCAGTCCAACCCTTCTTGCAAGGCGGTGTGGACATCGTCACTCGCTCCGCCACTGACAATGCCTACACTTTGAATGGCATCAGAGCCAAAAGGCAAGATGATGGGTTTGGTGAAACCAAGCAAATCGGAGATCTCCTGGGCAGTAAGGGCCTTGGGGAGCCTTCCTTGAAAGCCGATGTCCAAACCCTTAAAGCGGGCAAATGGCTCGATATCCACAAGGCCAAGGAGGGAGGCCATGACAGCATTATTACCCACAGAGGGGTGTGCATCGAGGGGAAGGTGCGCAACATAGAGATCCAGCTTTCCATCAAGCAATTTCTTGATGCGGCTGTAGTGCGATCCGGTGATGGCCATGGGCCTTCCCCAGTAGAGACCATGGTGGACGATGAGCATATCAGCTCCCCACTCTAGGGCAAGGTCGAAGGTCCTTTGGCATGCATCGACAGCAAAGGCAATCTTGGAAACCTCCTTATCAGGGCCACCGACAACCAAGGAGTTGAGCGATGGGTCAATGGATGAAAAAAGCCCGATAGAGAGGTACTCGTCTAGGTATCTAACCAATTCATTGCGTTTCATGTGTCATAGTATAAAGAGTTGACTTGATTTGTTCCACCTCCTATAGTTCGGACATGGTTGAAAAAGTAACGAAGATACAGAGGCTTCCCTATGAGGAAGCTGCTTTTGACTTTGCAGAGACACTTGTCGAGGAGTGCAAAAACCTTGCCTCAGAACCCTCTATAGTGGGTCAGCCGCGGGCATTGCGCTCGCTGGAGATGGGGCTTGCCATACAGAAGGGAGGGTACAACCTCTTTGTAAGCGGCAACTCAGGAAGCGGCAGGCTCGAAGCCATAAAGGCAAGTGTAGAGAGATTCAGGGAGGACACTTCTGTCCTGCAGGATATCGTATATGCCTACAACTTTCTCCAGCCAGACTCCCCGCTAGCGCTGACCTTCCCCCCCAAGGGTGGTCAAAAATTCTCCGATGCAATGGAGCTGTTCAGCCAGAAGATAGCAATCCTCGCCCAAGAGCGATCCACCTTTCTGGAAAAGGCGACAAGTTTACTTACCGGCCTACAAACAGAGTTCAGCACCCCCACCCTTTCGGTGCAGTTCAACCACATCCTCTCTGACCTGAAGCGACAGGCTCTGCATATCCAGAACCTCACTGACGAACAACTGAAAAAAGATCCCTTCGCCCGTAAGTATCGGGTAAACCTCCTGGTAAACCATAGCAAGACGAGCAAGAGACCTCTGGTAATAGAGAACTACCCTACCTTTTCCAACCTCTTCGGAACCCTTGACGAAAAGCATGACTTTGCCCACTTGGGCCTCCATGCAGGCTCCCTCTTGGAAGCAGAAGGAGGCTTTATCGTCATTAATGCAGAGGAGCTGCTCTCTGAGGAGGGCCTTTGGGACTCCTTGAAGCGGTATCTTGATGCATCGGCTCTTGCCCTGCAGGCAAACCTCCTGGTAAAGGGGGAGTTGCGTAAGGGACTCATCAGGCCGCAGATGACCAAGATTCCTGTAAAGGTAATCCTCATAGGAAGTGAGGAGACTTTCGATATCCTTACTGAGCATGAGGAGAGGTTCTTGAACCTTTTCAAGGTATCTTCACAGTTTGACTTCTCCATGCCTGCAACTGGCGAGCATATTGCCAAAAGCATAGCCAATCTGAACGACTTTACCGCAAAGAACAACTTCAGGCCTTTGGATACCTCAGCGCTAGCTCAGATACTGCGCTATAGTGCCTGGCTAGTTGAATCCCGTTCCGAACTGACAACCCAGTTCTCCCAGCTTTATGACCTCATCATAGAGGCAAATTACTGGGCAGAGGCTACGGATAAGAAGATCATTGATAAGGATCTTATTCTCAAAGCAAACGAAGAACGCAGCTACTTCAGCAGCATCACCGAAACCCGTATCAACGAGGAGATTCTCAACGGTGAGATGATCATCAGCCTGACAGGGTCGAAGGTTGGTGTGGTAAACGGCCTTGCTGTGATGGATAGGGGGTCCTCTTCCTTTGGCACTCCGACGGTCATCACAGCAAGTGTGGCACCCGGTAGCGAAGGCATTGTCAATATCGAACATGAAGCGGGCCTCAGCGGCGAGATACACGACAAGGGTCTTCTTATCCTGGAAGGGTATCTGCGTAAGCACTATGCAAGGACCTTCCCCCTCTCCATCTATGCAGGAATCGCCTTTGAGCAGTCCTATGCAGAGATCGATGGGGACAGTGCCTCTTCTTCAGAGCTGTATGCCCTGCTTTCAGCCATAGGGGAGCTGCCCGTACGCCAGGATATTGCCGTTACGGGTTCAGTTAACCAGATGGGTATGATCCAGCCAGTCGGAGGGATCAACGAAAAGATCGAAGGATTCTATCGTACCTGCCTAACCACCGGCCTTTCCGGCAAGCAGGGAGTCATCCTCCCGATTCAGAATGTACGCAACCTGATACTCTCCTATGAGGTGCTTGAGGCTATCAAGGAGAAGAAGTTCCATATCTACCCCATCACCACCATCGATGAGGGGATGCGTATCCTCACAGGGAGGCCTGTGGGCATACGCAATGCCAAGGGCAACTATGGTGCAGGGAACTTCAACTATGAGATCGAGGATAGGCTCAGAAAGATGTACCAGGCGGTTATCTCTAGCAGGGCGTAGCGGACCACTTCTGCAACATGATGCCTGAAGCCACAGATACATTCAGCGATCCCTTGGTCCCGCCCAAGGCAATGGAGACCCTGCCAAGACTCTGATCACACAGGGACAACAAGGCAGGACTGACTCCCATCTCCTCGCTGCCTATCACGGCAGCGCCAGAGGATGGAAAGTGAAACGCCTCCAAGTCAGAGCCGCCCAGTTCTAGGGCAAACAAGGGAATATCAGTATCCACAATCTTCCCAATAAGAGCCGATTCAGAGAAATACTGGTATGCAACAGTATCGATACATCCCCGGGCTGACTTTGCAGCTCGAGGATGGGTCACCGATGCGGTCCCCTCAACCAGCCATATCTGTTCGATGCCAAACGAGTCGGCACTGCGGAAAATGGAGCCCACATTGAAGGGAGATCGTAGACGGTCCAATATGAGGATATGGGGGAGCACTACCCGCATTGAAGCATCCAAAGAACCTTGCCTATCAACAAAGTCCCAGTCTGAGGGTTCGCTTCCCAGTGCCGATAGCAGGGTGTGGTGCATGTCTTCCAGGATAAAGGGAAGCGAAGCCAGAGGTGCAGAAGCAAGCAATTCTGAAAAACCCTTCATGCTTGTAAGTTGTTCAAAGCTGAGCACCGAGAGGAACTGGGGTGAAGAAAATAACGAACAAAGGTCTGTGATATAGACATAGTCAGGCTCATTGCCTTGCAGGATGAGCTGTGCCTGCCCATGAAAAAGCAGGGCACACTTCCGCACACAAGTGCGCCCCTTAAGTGTCTTAAGCTTCGCTATCGTTATCATCGGTATCTGATGCCTCTCTAGGGGCTACGCAGAGGGCAAACTCCCCTTTAACAGCTTGCCTCCCGGACAGGACAGACGAGACTTCTGATGCTGTGCCTACCAGGAACTCTTCAAACTTCTTGGTCATCTCCCGCCCTACCACGACCTGACGCAAAGGGTCAAGAGCACAAAGTTCATCCAGCGTCTTTACAATCCTAAAGGGGGATTCATAGATGACAAAGGCTTCGTTACGTCCAAGCAATTCAGTGAGGCGCTTAGTCCGTCTTCCCTTGCGGGGGGAGAGAAACCCTTCAAAAGTAAAGCTCTTTCCCACATAGCCTGCAACACTGATCAAAGTTGCTACAGCAGAAGGGCCGGGGATGGGAACCACGGTAAAACCGGCATCACGCACAGCTTTGACGACTCGAAGACCCGGGTCGCTGATACCGGGAGTCCCGGCATCACTGACAAAGGCTATGTCATTGCCCGCTTCAAGAAGGGCAACTATCCCCTGGGCAGAGTTGCTCTCATTGTGTGCATGGCAGGCAATGAGCCTTTTCTGGATGTCGTATTTTTGTAACAGGGTCTGTGTATGCCGGGTATCCTCACAGGCGATGACGTCGACACTGCGCAATGTCTCCACTGCGCGGTAGGTGATGTCATCAAGGTTTCCTATGGGGGTGGCTACCATATATAGGGTACTCATGAAAGAGAGTTTACACGCTTGAGCCTGTGGGTACAAGAAGCACAGCAGAATCCACTGTCATATGTAGAATAAGAGCGTAGAGAAACTATCGTCAAAGATGTATGAGGTAAGACTTCTCTTACATTGGTATATTCATCCAATAATGCTGGTATTTTTTACCAACATCGTTGGCTTTGTAGGTAAACAAGACAAATCAGAGGGAGGGAACCGCTCTATTTCATGTTTAAATGCCTATTTTCGAAAGTTGGCACGCCTTCTGCATTGCTATGAGTGTAGCAACACAAAGCCACCAAGTGGCAGAAGGAGACCCTAATGAACGTGTTTAAAAGAATCGCAGACATCTTTAACTCAAATCTACATAGTGCCCTCGACAAGATCGAAGACCCCGCAAAGATGATCAACCTCATGATTACAGAACTGCAAGATACCCTTACCAAGGCCCGATCTTCCTCAGCTGCACGCAAAGCAGAAAAAGTCAGCCTGACCAACGAAAGAAAAGAGCTGACAAAAGCGATTGACCGCTGGGAAGAGCGTGCAAGGCTTGCGATCACCAACAAACGCGAAGATCTGGCAAGGGAAGCTCTCGCTGAAAAGAAAAATTGCAGTGAAAGGATCCGCCTCATTGATGAACAGCTGGTAAGCCTGGAAAGCATCCTCTCAAGCCAGGAAGTGCAGCTCGCCCAGATAGCCGACAAGCTGAAGGAAGTGAAGGACAAGCAGAAGATTCTTGTTCAGCGTGCAACCAGTGCAAAAGAGAAGAAACAGGTTGCCAAGACCCTTCAGAGCAGTGACAGCACCGATCTTGCCCGCAAGTTCAGCGAACTGGAAAGCAAAATTGAGCGCATGGAAGCAGAGGCTGAAATGGCTGGCTACCATGGCAAGAGTTCCAGTAGTGATGATTTTAGCAAGATGGAGATGGACAGTGCCATCGATGAGGAGCTCTCTGCCCTGAAAGAGTCGATGAAGGAGAAGAAGTAATGGAATATCCACGCCGAGAGACACACAAGCTCTATAGGGAGCACACAGGCTATGTGTTGGGTGTCTTCGAAGGCCTGGCAAACTGGTCAGGGCTTCCAGCCATTGCCTTACGCATAGTAGCGGTCATCCTCCTGTTCAAGGTGGGGTTTGTTCCCATAGGGATTGCTTACCTCGGTGCAGCACTTCTGATGCCCGGAAGATAGGAAAGAGAGGAACAGTTTGTTTTGACGTGAGAGTCCAAACAGTGTAGGGATCGTAACCAATGATAGGTAGTGTAGTGTACAGTACTCAGAACCAGGGTCATCGCAGGATGTCCCTGGTTCTTCTTTTTGCAATACGTCCTTCTTTTTCCCTGGCTAACCTACAACTGATCCTTATACTTGCGGTACAGCCCACGGAACTGGTCATAGGTCAGATTAAGCAGCTTTGCCGCTTCCTTCTGATTGCCCTCGCCCTGCATAAGAGAAGACTGCAGGTAGGAAAGTTCAAGCTCCTCCCGTGCCTGTTCATATCGACCGAGGTCAAGTTCTGCTTCAGTGATACCGGCTTCTGGCTCCTCTTTTGCATAGGGGTTGGCAAAGGGATCGAACTGCACCTCTTCGATGGTTGTGGTGTCACTGCGATAGACAGCACGTTCCACCACATTCTTGAGTTCACGAACGTTGCCAGGCCAGCTATACTGCATCAGGCAACCGACTACCTCTTCAGTGAAGTGTGGCATCTCACTTTTTCCACACTCAAGGGCCATCTTTGAGGCAAAGTAGTTGGCCAGGAGCATGATGTCCTCTGCGCGTTCTCGCAACGGGGGAAGAAACAGCACCTCAAAGGAGAGCCTGTCCAAGAGATCCTCCTTGAACTTGCCCTCTTTACAGAGCTGGGGGAGGTCGGTGTTGGTAGCTCCGATGATCCTAACATCAACTTCGTGAGTGACAGATGATCCTACCCTCTCAAAAGTGCCGTATTCGACTGCCCGTAGTATCTTCTCCTGCACTTCCAAAGGGATGAGGCCTATCTCATCAAGAAAGAGGGTTCCCCCTTCAGCCTCTTCGAATCTTCCCTTCCTTGTTTTTTGCGCTCCTGTAAAGGCTCCTTGCTCATAGCCAAACAGTTCTGTTTCTATCAGGGAAGGAGGAAGGGCTGCACAGTTGACCGTTACCAGGGCATGTTGCCAACGGGGGGATAGGAAGTGAAGCCTTCGGGCAGCCCCTTCCTTTCCACTTCCTCTCTCTCCTACCAACAGGACCGATCGGTTGACCTTGGCTACCCGGCTAAGCTGACGTTGAAAGTCTAGAAAAACCTCGCTCTCGCCCAATAGTTGCTGACTATATGCAGCTTGGTTGTTCTCCATCAGTCCCTCCCTTTGTGGTAAAATGCGCCATAGTTGGTAGGTTTTACCAACTTCACGATATCACACAAAGGAGGAACAAGAAAGTAATAGGGGTCTATGTTGCGTGTGGAAAGGCTTTACAATCTTTTATCTTTGTATTTAATAATTGGCATGCTTTGTGCATATTACTATATAGAACACCATGTGGTGCTACCACCTAAGGAGAATACTATGGGAGTTTTTTCAAGATTCTTAGATATTGTTAATGCT
>CAYSIH010000002.1:0-16968 GCA_964431005.1 uncultured Sphaerochaeta sp.
TGTGAATTTTGTTTTACATCGTCCTGAAACCATGTAATAATCATGAGTGTCGTTGCTCAGAGTCCATTCCGATTTTTCCAGCGGGTGGACAAGTGCTCCAGGGGAGGGATCCTGGAGTTTTCTAGGAGGTTGCCGCTATCCGGTTTCGGGTAGCGGTTTTTACTTCCCTTGGCCCTCAATCATTTCCAGGAGCGAGCTCTTGAACATCCAGTTGTCCAAAGCTATGGCAATGCAACCTAAGAGTGTCTGCTTGTCTTTTAGGGACGAGCAGGCAATGGCAATCTGATCCCTGTTAGAGTGTTCCTTATAGAAATCTTTCAGATGAGAGAGATACTCGTCATCGAGGTTGGCAAGGCCTCCTCCGAGGATAATCTTGTTACAACCCGTTATGGCGCTCGCTGCAACCAGGGCCATTCCCATAGCTTGGGCAGCCTGTATCAGGTCTTCCCTAATTTCTTTGGTAGGTTCTTGGCTAAGCTGTTTGACCGTCTTTCCCCCATGTCGCTCACTGAGTGCCCAACCAGAAGACCTGGTTTCCAGACATCCTATCTTCCCACATCTGCATAGGCCGGTGGAGCTTACCATCAGGTGACCGAACTGCGTATCGCCTCCTGTAATGGAAGGGCCGTTCACCCATGCGCTTTTGATATGCTCTCCCCAATTCACAAAGAAGAAATTCTCTTCCTCTTCCTGGGCGACCCAACGTTCTGCAAAGACCATTGCCTCTACATTGTGTACTATTTGGGTTGGAAAATTGGTGTTTTTCTCTATGATAGCGGCTAAAGGGACATCATCCCAAGACCAGTGGTCACTTCGTATCAGTGTCCTATTGTCTTCGCTCAGTATTCCGTCCAAGGCTACCACCACCCCTAGGATAGGGGAGGTGGTAAGCTTTGCCATCTTTCTTAGTATCCTTATTATCTGTGAGCAGAGTTCCTTCACCTCAGGTTGCTCTGTGGTGGGGAAGCGTTCTGAGCGTAAGATGTTACCCCTGAGGTCTGCAAGGGCTACAGAGGTGTTGCGACTACCCATATCAACACCCAGAACGAGGGTGGCATCAGGGACAAGGGCGATGGCCACAGGTCTTCGCCCTGTAGTAGTCTCCCTTTTACCTGCCTCTATTACCAAGCCATCCTTGAGCAGTTGCTCAACTATCTCACCTGTTGATGGCTTGTTAAGCTCTAGGTATCGTGCGATCTCAGCGCGGCTGGACTCCTTTACTTGTAGGAGCAGATTCAGCACCCTAAGGCGGTTTATCTCTCGTGCTGCGGCGGGTTGGGTGAACTTCATGCCTAGAGCATACTGCAAGCACATCTTTTTGTTAAGGAAAGATTGCCGATACCATAAAAAATCATTATGTTAGCCTATATCCCTTTGGAGGTATCTAGCAAACATGGAACAGAAACAGTTTAAAACTGAGGTATCTGAGTTACTTCAGCTTATTATTCACTCACTCTATTCAAACAAGGAAATATTCCTTCGTGAGCTCGTCTCAAACTCTTCGGATGCTTTGGACAAGCTCAAATATCTCACGCTCACTGACGATAAACTTAAAAGTTTAGCCTTCGAGCCGAGAATTGACCTCTCTTTCACCGAAGGTGATAAGAGAACCCTTACCATTATGGACAATGGCCTTGGTATGGACCATGATGATCTTACCAACAACCTTGGAACCATCGCATCAAGCGGAACTAAGAAGTTTCTCGCTTCCTTGACCGAGGAACAGAAGAAGGACAGCAACCTCATTGGCCAGTTTGGCGTAGGTTTCTACAGTGCCTTCATGGTAGCCGACAAAGTTGAAGTCATTAGCCGCAAGGCAGGTGAAGAGGTCGCACACAAGTGGAGCAGTACCGGTAAAGGTACCTATACCCTTGAGGAGACCACCCGCGACGAACAGGGAACCACTATCATCCTCTACCTCAATGAAGAGGGCAATGAGTTTGCCAACCGCTGGCAGATCCAGCAGCTGGTGAAGAAGTACAGTGACCATATCGCCTTCCCCATCTTCCTCTCCTATGACCAGGAGTCAGTGGACGACAAGAAGAAAGACAAAGAAGGGAATCCCCTCAAGACAATTGAGCACAAGGTTGAGCAGATCAACAACAGCTCAGCTCTCTGGAGAAATAACAAGAACGATATCAAGGTTGAAGAGTACAACGAGTTCTACAAGAGCTCCTCGTATGACAGCGAAGATCCCTTGTTCTATATCCACACCAAGGCAGAAGGTACCATCGAGTACACCACCTTGTTCTTCATCCCTAGCAAAGCTCCCTTTGACATGAACCAAGCGGACTACCGCCCTGGGGTAAAGCTCTTTGTAAAGCGCGTCTACATCACCGATGATGACAAGGAATTGCTTCCTATCTACCTGCGGTTTGTCCGAGGTGTCATCGACAGTGAGGACCTTCCCTTGAACGTCAGCCGTGAGATATTGCAGCAGAACCGTGTAATGTCCTCCATCCGCAACGCTTCAGTGAAGAAGCTGCTCTCTGAGTTCCAGAAGATCAGCGAACAGAACCCTGATATGTATGCGACGTTCATCGAGCAGTATAACCGTCCCCTCAAGGAAGGGCTCTACTCCGACTATGCAAATAGGGATGCCCTGCTTGAGCTGGTCAGATTCAAGTCTTCCACTGAGGAAGGGTATGTCAGCCTCGCTTCCTACAAGGAACGGATGAGTTCCGATCAGAAGAGCATCTACTATATCACCGGTGGCAAGGAATCGACCTTGAAAGCCAGCCCCCTATTGGAAGCCTATCGCAAGAGGGGCTTTGAAGTCCTGATCATGAGTGACGACATTGATGATATCGTTGTCGGATCGATCGGTACCTACCAGGAACTTCCTTTGAAGGCCATCAATAAAAGCGGTGCGGTAGATGATCTGAAAGGTGATGAAGAGCCTGTTGAAAAGACCAAGGAGTCCAAGAAGCTGGTCAAGAAGATCAAGAAAGCTCTTGGCGACAAGGTCAAGGACGTTGTGGTCTCTTCCCGCCTGGTAGATTCTCCTGCCGTTGTGGTCGTTGATGAGAATGATCCTTCAGTACAGATGCAGCAGTTGCTTAAGAGCATGGGACAAGGTGATTTTGAGGATGCCAAACCAATTCTTGAGGTCAACATCGAAGACCCCATGGTCAAAAAGATTGAAGCAAGTGATGATGACGAGTACATTTCTGACCTGTGTGCAGTTTTGCTCGACCAGGCATTGCTTGCAGAGGGTGTGATGCCCAAGGATCCTGTAGCCTTCACCAAGAAGCTGCACTCCTTACTTTCACGGTAACAGATCAGGCATGCTAGAAAAGCAGGGGAAGAGTTCTCTTCCCTTGCTTTTTCAATGCCTCGATGATAGGGTTTTACTACCCTCTCTCAATAAGGATGGACTTTAGATGCTTTCTACTATTATGGCTTTTGCAAGTGAAACCGCCCCTGAGGCTGCTGCAAAAAGCGGCAGTTTTATATCCAAGGTACTGATTGATATTCATGAGTGGTCCCAACTAGGCCCCGTCGCCTTTTTCATAACCCTAGGGGGAGGCCTTCTGATAGTCCTGATAGGTAAGATCCTTATCACCTGGCTCAAGAGAGTACTTAATCGAGCCCTTAATAGATCCAAGAAGATAAACGACCTCATGTCACGTTTTATCCTACAGCTAGTGAATATCATTGGATGGATATTCCTTCTTATCGCCTTCCTCCAGCACATGGGGCTCAATATGGGTCCTGTCCTTGCAGGGTTGGGCATATCAGGCGTCATCCTTGGTTTTGCGTTCCAGGAGACCATTGGGAACCTGCTCAGTGGTGTCATGATCGTAATGAATGCACCCTTTAGGATTGGGGACTATATCGATGCCGGCTCATATTCAGGTACGGTAAAGAATATGGACATGATTTGTGTTATCCTTGCGACCCCTGATAACAAGAAGATTACGATGTCCAACCGTCTGGTATGGGGCAGTCCCATTGTCAACTACTCCGACTTGGAACGCAGAAGGGTGGATATGATAGTCAGCGTCCCCTATGGCGCAGATGTGAAAACGGTGAAAGAGGTGATTTCCTCAATCTTTGCCAGCTATGAAGAAATTCTTCCCGAGCCCGCTCCTACTATTGAAGTGAGCAAGCTCAATACCTCTTCGGTAGACTTTATCGCTCGGCCCTGGACCATCCCCAGTAACTACTGGAAAATCTATTGGCGCTTCCAGGCTGAAATTCCTACTCGTTTGGCAGAGGTCGGTATCTCGATCCCATTCGAACAGCTTGATCTGCACATCATTGATACTCCCAAGAAAATTGAAGCTCCAAGCAAATAGAGACAGCTTCATACAAGCTTGAAGAAATATAGTATAGACAGCAAAGCGACCGGATTTTCCGGTCGCTTTGCTGTCTGCCCTTCTACTTTTTTCTATTTTTTCTGCTTGTTTCTTCTGTATTTACACTAGGCTCTCATCTTTTTGTGCTTTCTGCTGATTGTTACCTACGTTGTTGACCAAGGTACAGAACTCCTGTGCATCAGCTAAGATGAATTTAGCCAAGGTTGAGGAAGGTTTCCAGCTTCTGGAACCAAACAGCAGGGTTAGGAACTGCTCTTTTGTCTCAAGCTCAACACTGATGTTTGTCCACTTCCCGTTTTCCAAGGTGTCATGCCTTTCCCTGCAACTGAGTATGTCATCAAAGGGGATGAGGTAAAATGCTTCCTTAAGGGTTATGCCCATCATCTTTTTCTCATAGTCAAAGGTAAGGAGTATCCCTTCATTGAGGTCGTTTATGTACCCATGCTTTTCACTAAAGTGCAGCTTGTGTTTTTTCATCTCATTGAAAGTCTTGTTTTCAAGATAGGCAAGAGTCTGCTTAAAGGCTGCTGTCGCCAGCTTCTTTTTCTTTTTCCCAATGGTGAGAGTGTAGATGTTGAATACAGTCAGCAGGATAAGGAATACAAAAAGGACATATTTTAAGAAGTTCATGGAAAGCCTCCTCGACGACAATACCAAGAGCGATGATGGTTTGTAAAGTGGTGCTTTCGGACTCTAGGTTTTTCTAGCCCTTAGTATGCTCAAGTGGGCGCTTATGGTAGATATGATCGGCAATGAGGGCTTTGCACGCTTCTTTTTTCCCATTTTTCAGCAATACCATCATTTGTGAATGTTGGTTGAGGTAATAGGCCAAATCGCTATCAGGAAGATTTTGTGCAATGCGCAGTTGTTGGATTTTGGCATCAAGGCGTTTATATATGTCCAAAAGGCAGTTGTTGCTTGAAGCTTTGACCAGCGTGATATGGAACAGGCTGTCTTGCTCGAAAACAGTCGCACGGTCTCCGATCCCAATTGCATACTGACACGTTGACGCGTACCGGGAGAGGTTTTCAACATGAGCCATATACGAGTTCTGGTCAATGCCGTCTATTGCAAGTTGTTCCAGGGCAACCCGTACCTTGCCAATATCTTCAGCTTCCTTTTCTGTAACTATGGTCACAAAAGAGTGGCTTCTTGGTACGATCGTCACCAGTCCATATTCGTTCAGTCTCCTGATGGCTTCCCTAATTGGGGTGCGAGATACCCCAAACTGCTCAGAAAGCAGCTCCTCAGGAATTTTCATCCCACCTTTCAGTTCTCCTGAGAGAATTTCTTCCTTGAGCCTCGCATATACCTGGTCTGCTAGGCTTTGCTGTTCATGTAATATCACGTTCTTCTCCAAAACTAAATATAGGGTAAGTCTAGATTCCAAAGATAAATCACAACCTCTATGCACGAAAAAGACAAATGGTCTTATCTCAACTTTCTCATAGTAACGGGCCTTACCCTTGAAATATGGAATTACTGTTCTATACTATCATATATACAGGGAAACGGTGTAATTAGGTCTATCATATTATCTGCATGGTAAAAGGAGGGCATTCTGGAGAAACTTTTTTCTATACTTGTGTAAGGTATACAATATTTATCTTTACTAAAATTGCCTAGTTGAGTAGAAAATGTATGCTAAAACAGTATTTTGTATAAAATTAGCTGTTTTTGGCATGTATTTTTACAATTTCATATGAACAGAAAAAGCAAATATGAAAGAAAAAAATTGACAATTGTTATTGTATACCATATAATAGCTGTTATCATCACATTCTTGTGATGCAAAACGAACCATGGAGGTTTGAAATGAAGAAAGTAACATTGTTGCTACTTGTTGTTATGGTATTGGGAATGACAACATCGTTGTTCGCTCAAGGTGGTGCAGAGGCTCCAGGAGCTGCTGCCAAGCCCGTCGAGATCAAGCTTGCGTATATCTACGACCCCTCACACCCTTGGCATTTTGGCTCACTGAAAGCTGCTGAAGTTGCCAAAGAACTTTCTGATGGAAGAATCACGATCAACCTTTTTCCTGCTGGACAGTTGGGAACAGAGCCCGAACTGCTTGAGCAGGTGCTGCTGGGTTCCATTGATGCAAGCATTGCAGGTGCAGGACAGGTTGGTACTTTGTACAGCCCATTCAACGTACTTGAGATGCCGTATACCTTCCGCAGCAATGACCATGTATACGAGTTCACCCAGAGTGATCTTGGAAAGTCTTTGTTTGAAGGGTTCCGCAAAAAGTTTGGTGGCCGGATTATTGGAGCAAGCGCTTATGGCGTTCGCCAGCTGACCGGTAACAAGGCTATCAGGACTCCTGCTGACCTTAATGGATTCAAGCTTCGCGTTCCTGAGCAGACAGTCACCATGGCTTATGCTCGTGCAATGGGTGCCAATCCAACTCCAATCGCATTCTCTGAGACCTACATGGCTCTCCAGCAGAACGTTGTTGATGGCCAGGAAAACCCAATGTCCACCATTAATGCTCAGAAGTTCTATGAGGTACAACCTTTCTTGAACCTCACAAGCCACGTCACTAACGCTACATTCTTTGTCATGAATGATAAGATTTTCAGTAAGCTTTCCAAGGCTGACCAGGATATCATCATCAAGGCATTTGATGAAGCTTCAAAACTGATTGTTGAAATTCTCAATAGAGAAGACCTGGCCCTGCAGGATAAGTTTGCAAAGGCTGGAGTTACCATCATCAATCCAGACATTGAAGCATTCAAGAAAGCAACAGCTTCTATGCCGAAAGAATTCAGCGGCTGGTGGGCTGATGAGTATGGCGCGGATTTCCATTCAAAAATCCAGAACATGAAATAATAGCAATTTAGATTATTGGAAAAGGAACTGTGGTAGTGGACTTGTATCTCTTCAACAGTTCCTTTCCTTTGATTACACTCTGAGGAATACGCATGAAAGCTTTCACCATTGAATCGAAAGGAACTGTTGCATTTGGGAGTGTCGAATACGACAGTCCCAAATCTGGCGAAATTGTAGTGGCAGTAAAAGTGCTCGGGCTCTGCGGCAGTGATCTGAAGACATTCCATGGGGATAACCCTATGGTACAATATCCTATTATCCCGGGGCATGAAATAGCTTGCGAGATAGTGGAAATCGGTAAAAACGTGCCTTCATCACTATCTTTGGGAGAGCGAGGCACGATAGTTCCCTACACAACTTGTGGGGTATGTCCTGCTTGTCGAAAAGAACGTTTTAATACCTGTTCTTCAAACAAGACGCTAGGAGTGGCAAGACCTGGAGCTGCTAGGTCATTTCTTACCCTCAATCACAAGGATTTTATCTCCTGCAAAGGGATGGACCATACTGACATAGCGCTTATTGAACCGCTGAGTGTTGGAATCCATGCTGCGGGCAGAGCAGGGGACGTGCAAGATAAGAAAGTCCTGTTGTATGGACTGGGCATCGTTGGCGTAGGAATTATGCTTGAGCTCAAGGGCAAAGGTGCCCGTATTGTTGTTGCTGACATATCTGAAACCAAGCTTGCATTAGCCAAAGAGTTAGGCGCTGATCTAGCTATAGACAGCAAGGATCCTCATTTTGAAGAGGAGCTTGCCCGTTTTACTGACAAACAGGGTTTTGATGTGGTGGTTGATGCTGTTGGTGCCGGTCCTATTGTGGCTGCAGCCTTGGAAAAGACAGCGGTTGCAGGGACTATTGTGTTTGTCGGGTATCATTCCGACACAATCCCCTTCAACTCAAAACCCATTGTCAGCAAAGAACTGAGCGTGTTTGGATCGCGAAATGCTCTTTTATCAGATTTTATGGGTGCTATCGATATGTTGCAGGCCAATCCAGGACTGAAGGATGTGCTGGTATCAAAAAGATACCCGTTTGATAAAATTGATGAAGCTTTTGCGTATTGGGATCAGAACAGAGGTTCTGTCATGAAGATTCTTATCGATTTGCAAGAAGAGGAAAGGTGATATGAATAAGATCTATGAAAAGATTGAAGAATACATTCCGTTAGGAATATTTATTCTCATCTCTATTGTGATGTTAATACAAGTTTTTATGAGATCGATATTTGGAATCTCATACGCTTGGAGTGTTGAGGTTTCCCAGTACTTGAATGTGTGGGTTAGCTTTATTGGGATTGGATATGTGCGAAAATTAAACTCACACATTAAGATTGAGATGTTTTATGACTGGATGTATAAGAAACTATCACCAACCTGGCAAATTATCTTTTTTGTCTTTAAGAAATTTATAAACATCCTTTTCATGGTTTTGTTGATCTGGTTGGGATTCCAGCTATCTCTGCGATCTTGGAATTTCCGCTCAGCCGGTCTCCAGATTCGCCAAACCTGGTTGTATATCTGCGTGCCTCTTGGGGCAATGGGGTATCTCTTCCGTGAAATAGAAAGCATTTACCATGTGGTAATCAAGCATGAAGGGGCTGCCAAATGATTATTTTTATGACTGTATTACTCTTTGTATTTTTAGCTTTGGGAATACCTGTCGCAGTAGCTATTGGGGTTCCATCGCTTCTCTATGTATTCAACAACCCCGGATTTGTGAATTTTGTAGCAATCCAAAGGATGGTAGCCGGAATCAACACCTATAGCTTGTTGGCGGTTCCCTTCTTTATCCTTGCTGCAAACCTCATGAATTCCGGCGGAGTCACTACCAGGATTTTTGATGCTTGTCGCATCACCATGGGACGGGTGAAAGGTGGCCTGGCTTATGTGAATATTTTGGCAAGTGTAATTTTTGCTGGAATGTCCGGAGCTGCAATTGCAGATGCTGGCGGTCTTGGGGCAATCGAAATCAAAGCGATGAGGGAAGCGAACTATGATGATAGGCTGACTATCGGTATTACAGCCTCTTCATCCCTGATAGGTCCTATTATTCCTCCAAGTATGCCCATGGTTGTGTATGGCGTTATAGCTTCCACATCCATTGGTCGGCTTTTCGCTGCAGGAGTTATTCCTGGCATCCTAATGGCCCTCTCTTTGGGTGGTATGGTCTTGCTGTTGCTTGACAGATGGAATTGCCCCAGAGGAGAAAAGAGCACATGGAAGGAAAAACTTATAGCCAATAAGAGAGCTTTCCTCTCCCTGCTGACCCCTGTCATCATCCTAGGAGGTATCTTTACCGGATACTTCACTCCAACTGAAGCTGCAGCCATCGCTTGTCTCTATGCAACGCTTCTTGGTATTTTCTATAAGGATTTGACTTTTAAGAGTTTCATGCAGTCTGTGCGTGAATCTTTGGTGACCTCTGTACAGGTATTGTTTATTGTTGCAGCAGCAGCTCTGTTCTCAAACATTCTTGCACGGGAACAGATTCCTCAGAAACTGATGATGATTGTCGAGCGTTCAAACATGGCGCCTTGGATGGTTATCCTTTTGATCAACGTCCTGCTTCTGATCGTAGGACTCTTCATGGAAACTATTGCCTCTATCAACCTGTTGGTTCCTGTGCTTTTGCCGATCGTCGTTTCTCTTGGAATGGACCCTGTACAGTTTGGAATCATCATTATCCTCAACCTGGTAATCGGCACGTTGACCCCTCCCTTTGGGACGGTGTTGTTCGTACTCAGCGGGGTAGCGGATGTCTCAGTTGAGAGAGTGGCGAAGTCTGTAATGATATTCCTACCGCCTCTACTTATTGTCCTTGCGTTGGTGAATATATTCCCACAGCTCTCCCTCTGGCTTCCTAATATCTTGTTTGGAGTCGCCACCTAACCAGCTTGGTGCTATCTGTAAAGGACTGTTCTCTTCGGAGACAGTCCTAGTTTTTTCTCCAGACGGAATAGATCGCTTATTACTTGAGTGTATGGTAGCACCACCAAATGTATACAGAAACAGGTGATTTGAACTATTTGTAAGAAATATTCTGAATGGTTTTTGTAAATTGTATAGTAATTGTCTTTTAAATCAAATTAATAGTATACATACTTCTAGGCAATATTTAGTAAATCATTATATCAAAAGAAAATGGTTAAAAATGATCAATTTCTTTCGCTTCTGAGAAATAAAGATTGACATAAGCTGAATAAGTGTTAATATATAGTATACTATTTGAAAGGAGTATGTATGAAACGTGTATCAGTAATTTTACTCGTAATGCTTGTGACTCTTTCTGCTGTTTTTGCTCAAGGCGGCGGAGAGACAAAGAAACAAGAAGTGGTGAAGATGAACATTCAGCACAACCTTCCAAAGACCGAAACCTGGCAGGTTGGATTTGAGTTCATTCAGAGTGAGATGTTGAAGAGATTCCCTGATAGGATCACCTCAACTGTCTATCCTAACGGACAGCTTGCAAACAACAACTGGGCGACCATTTTTGAACAGACCCAGGAAAACGTTGTACAGATGGCCTGTGAATCACAGGTTACCTTGGCAAGTCTTGTGCCTGAGCTTTTTGCCCTTAGTACCCCCTTCATGTTTGAAGATATGGAGCACGTACTTAGGTTCATCGCTGAAAAGCCAGCATTTGTTGATCAGTGGTTCTCCAAGCTAGAAGAGAAAAACCTTAAGGTTATTACTTACTGGCCTAGAGCTCCTCGTCAGTTGCTCAACTCAGTGCGTCCTGTTGTTGTCCCCAAGGACATCGAAGGTCTGCGCTTCCGCGTTCCTGCCATGGACCTGTTCGTAACAACTTTCCAGGCAATGAAGGCAAATCCAGTTCCTCTACCGTCCGGAGAGATCTACACAGCAATGCAGCTCGGTACTGTTTCTGGTGAAGACAACGCTTTGGCGACTGTCTACTCCACAAGAACATATGAGCAGGGCAAGTACATGAACGTATGGAACTACATGGGTGATGGTGTTCTTGTTGTTGTGAACAAGGATTGGTATGAAGGTCTTCCTGATGATATCCGCGTCGCTCTGCACGAAGTTGCCGACGATTCAGTAGCAGTGGTACTTGCAAGCACCATCGAGCGTGAAAAGATTGCTCGTGATGCTATGGCTAAGGCTGGAATCCAGTTCACCGATTTTACTCCTGAGATGAAAGAACCTTGGAGAGCTGTAATGGGCCCCGCTTATGCAGCTATCAAGAAAACTATTGGTGAGAAGTCTTGGAATGAGCTTGTTGCTCTTGCCGACGCTACTCGCTAAGAGTTATTTAACAAGATTTGTTTGAATGGTAGGAATGCTTCGAATATCGAAGCATTCCTACACAATGATTTGGAGTAAGGTAATTACCAATGGAAAAAAATCAATTAAATGCCAAGTATCTCCTGAAAAACCCTGAATATGCTATTGCACCAGTCTTTTTGCTGGTTATTTTGTTATCAGCTGTAATTCAGGTTTTTAACCGAATGATTCCATCGCTCAGAGCGCCATGGACTCTCGAACTTATTACATATCTCTTTGGTGGCCTTGTTTGGGTAGGAATTGCGTTGGCAATTCACGATGACTCGCACGTTGGAATTAAAACTATTTATCAGAAGTTCCCTAAAAAAATGAGAAAGGTCGTCAAGATTATTCATATGGTCCTGTTTGGTATCATGATGATTTTTTTTGGCTATCTTGGACTGATGTCTCTTCTTAGTTATGTAAAAAGAGGGCAGACAACACCTGCCTTGCATGCCCCCCTCTGGCTTATGCGCTCCCCGATTGTAATCGGTGCCCTGTTGTCTTTGTATCGCCTAGTTGAGCGAATTATTATGATTTTCAAAGACACAGATCCAGAATTCATCTATGACATTCCTATTGGTCTTGAAGAGATGCCTATTGAAGAACTCATTAGACAAGGGTTTATTGAAGAAAAGAAAGGAGACAAGGAATGATTCCAGTAATGAGCCTTACCGTATTTGGCATGGCAGTTTTTTTGCTGCTATTAGGTGCCCCTGTTCTGGTATCCATTGGCTTGTCCAGCGTGTTTACCATCATGTTCTTCAATCCCGTGCCGCTGATCTCCATCCCCCAGCTTATGTTCTCCGGCACTGAGTCCTACGTCCTTGTAGCGATTCCCCTGTTTGTACTCTCTGGTGTGCTCATGGAGTCTACCGGAGTAGCCAGCAAGCTCATTGAATTCACTAAAGCAGGAGTTGGCTGGGCGCGAGGTGGCTTAGGTGCTGCCAACGTTCTGGGTAGCTTTATATTCGGCGGTATGTCCGGCTCCTCAGTTGCTGACACCGTTGCTCTTGGAACCATCCTGATCCCAGAGATGGAAAAAGATGGGTATGATAAAGGATACTCCGCTGCCATTACCGCACTCTCTTCTACCTTAGCAGTAATTGTGCCTCCAAGTATCCTCATGGTCATTATAGGTGCTGTATCCGAATTGTCTGTATCCTGGTTGCTTATTGGCGGCATAGGACCTGGCGTTCTGCTTACTGCTACCATGATGATTCAAAACTACTATATCTGCCGTAAGCACAACTATGGCAGTGTAAAGAAATTCTCATGGAAATACCTTTGGGATACCTTTAAGGTAGGCCTCTGGGCCCTTGGTGCTCCTATCACCATCATGATAGGTATCATGACAGGCTTTGTAACTCCGACAGAATCGGGTGCCCTAGCTGTTATCTATACCCTTGTCATCTCTGCTTTTTTCTATAAGAGCCTAAAGAAGGGTGTAATCTATAAGTCCTTACTCTCAGCTGCAAGACTTACTGCAGCAGTTGTAGGTATCATTGGCACATCCTCTATCTTTACCTTTATCCTCACCTTTGAAGGGTTGCCTCAGATTGTCGCAAATTTTCTTTTGGGTGTTACCACTAACAAGATGGCTATTTTCTTTATGATTAACATCTTCTTATTGGTCATGGGTATGTTCCTTGATGCCGGTGTAGCCATCATCGTTATGGCACCAATCTTGTTCCCTGTAGCATTAGCTGTTGGGATCAACCCGATTCACTTTGCTGTCGTATTTGTCTTGAACTTGTCCATTGGCATGGTAACCCCGCCTTTTGGAGTCTGTTTGTTCAGCACATGTAACGTAGCTAAAATGGATATGGGTCGACTGATCAAGTCAGCTTTGCCCCTGTATGGGTCTATGATAGTTGTGCTTATTCTCGCAACGTTGTTCCCGCAGATAGTTCTTTGGATTCCTACACTTACTCTTGGTTAATCGAAGTTAAAGGAGAAACATATGAAAGGTTTAGTTAAATTTGCAGAAGGACCAGGCAACTTGGAGATTCGGGAAGTCGCCGAACCACAGGTTCAGGCTGGCCAAGTTAAAATTGAAGTCAAAGCTGCAGGTATCTGTGGCTCTGATATCCATATTTTCCACAGTGACATTGCAATCCCAGTACGCCCACCGGTAGTTATCGGTCATGAGTTTTCTGGCGTGGTTGTCGAAGTTGCTGAAGGTGTAACCACCTGTAAGGTAGGGGATCGTGTATCGAGTGAGACCGCCTTCTCCTACTGTGGCAAGTGCCACAACTGTAAGACCGGTAGGTACAACCTGTGTAATGATCGCAAGACCCTTGGATACTGGTATAACGGTGCTTTTGCAAAATATACCGTTGTCCCTGGTGACCGCATCCAGAAACTACCCGATTCCATTAGCTTTGAAGAGGCTGCTCTTCTTGAGCCTGCAGCTTGTGTAACTCATGCTGCCATGGATCTTGCAACCATCCAAGCAGGGGACGTTGTCCTTGTTTCCGGTCCTGGTGCCGTTGGACTTATTGCGATGCAGGTTGCAAAGGCCCATGGAGCATTTGTGATCGTATCAGGTACCAATGTTGATACTGAGCGCCTTAAATTTGCCAAGAAGCTTGGAGCAGACAAGATTGTTGACGTCACCAAGGAAGACCTCCTTGAAGTGGTAAAAAACCTCACCCATGATGGGCGCGGCGTTGATGTTGTGTTGGAGTGCTCCGGTTCAGGCCGGGCTACTGCAACAGGTATTGAAGCTGTTCGCAAACAGGGCCAGTTCGTACAGATCGGCCTTGCAGGCAAGCCCTTTGAACTGAACTTTGACCGAATCTGCTACAAAGAGATTAAGGTCACCGGTTCCCTTGGTTCTGTTTGGACTGCATGGAGAAACGCCATCCGCCTGGTAGAGACCAAACAGCTCAACCTCAAGGATCTGGTAAGCCATGAGTTCAAGTTGGAAGATTGGAAGAAAGGATTTGAGGTCTTTGAAAACAAAGAGGGCCTGAAGGTTCTTTTCAGACCAGAATAAGGAATAAAGGAAATATACCATGGAAAGCTTACAAGGAATGTCAGCCATTATCACAGGCTCGGCACAAGGCATGGGAAAAGGCATCGCGATGGGCTTGGCCCAGCGTGGTGTTGATGTTGCCCTGTGTGACGTGAAAAAAGATGTATTGGAAGAGACAGCCAAAGAGATTAGGAAAGCTACCGGACGCAAGGTCATTACCGGCGCTTTTGATATTACCGATGAAGCCGCTGTAAAGACCTTCGTCAGTGATGTGGAGAAAGGATTTGGCAAAATTGACATTTTGGTCAATAATGCTGGGATCCATCCTCTCAAGCCAATTGAAGAGATTGAGAACAAGGAGTGGGATCTGGTATTCGCAGTAAACGTGAAAGCCTCTTTCTTCTTCTGTAAGGCGGTGTTGCCCGGTATGCGTAAGCAGAAGTTCGGTCGCATCATCTCCATCTCCTCTGAAGCAGGCAAAAATGGCGGAACGGTCGCCGCTCTCCACTATGCAGCATCAAAGGGTGCGGTCCTTGCTTTTGTTCGTAACCTGGCACAGCAGGTGGGCGCTGATGGTATCACCGTCAATGCTATTGCTCCTGGAAGAATCGCAACTGCGATGTCCGGCGCTGTCAGCCCTGAAGAGAACCAGAAGTTCATAAACAACAGCATCACCAAGAGTTTGGGGACACCCGAAGATATCGCATATGCAGTATGTTACCTTGCCAGCCGAGAAGCATCTTTTGTTACTGCAGAGACCATGGCTGTCAATGGTGGCACACTTCGCGACTAGATTGAGGGGGAGGTATTTCTTTGTTCAAACCCGTAACTGGTGCTTCAATTGGAATTCAACTTACTCTTCCCAAAGAGTTTGAAAAAGAATCGGAATTTTTGCTGCAGTTGGAGGCCTTGAGAGATTGTGGATGTGATCACGTAGAACTTAACATCCCTTTCCCTGAACAGACTCCTCCCTCCAAAGTCACCGCTATTCTTTCTGAGTATGGGCTTCGGTGCACGAATTATGCAACCGGAGGCCTGTACCCAGGTCAGAAAACTTCGCTTTCGCACAGTGATGATGGTATTCGTCTTCTCTCTGTTGAGTCGATAAAGACTGTCATAAGATACTGTTCTGAAGCAGGATTTAGAGGTCTGATCCTTGGGTTTGCCCAAGGCAATGACACAAAAGACAGAAGTCTGGCAAGAGAGCTCTTCAAGAGTTCTCTTGACCAGCTTGTCCCTTATGCGCAAGACGCAAAGGTAGTAATTGTAGTTGAAGCCTTGAACAGGTTTATCTCCAACGTATGCAATACTCTTGATGATACTGTAGAGCTTGTGGGCGAGTACCCAAAAGATGTTGTGGCAGTGTTGCCTGATACCTATCATATGAACATTGAAGAGAGTGACATGATGTTACCACTGATTAAACATAGTCAGTGGTTTCGTTCTATTCACTTCTCTGAAAATAACCGATATTTCCCAGGTTTGGGAGCAGTCAATTTTCAGCGCGTATATCGGGCGCTAGCTTCAGTAGGATTTACTGGAGAACTCACTATCGAGGGGAATGTGAAGAATTCATGGATACCCGAATTGATAGCCAGTGCAGAATTGATGAAAAACTTGCGCGTGAATGAACAAAATCAGCATGCGGGAACTAAAAGATAAGGGAGATTATCTCAATGGACATGGAATTGGGCGGAAAGGTGATAATAGTGACAGGCGGTGCTGATGGCATTGGCTTGAAATCAGCAGAGTTGTTGACCGGAGATGGCGCATATGTGGCGCTTGCAGACATCAACCTGGAGAAAGCGCAAGCAGCTTCAGATGCTTTGAATAAAATGGGCCGAAAAACTATTGCGGTCAGGGTGGATGTACAAGACCCACAATCAGTTGCAGAGATGGTTGCTGAGGTTATCAAGGTCTTTGGCCGGATTGATATCCTTGTCAATAATGCTGGAATTGGGTATTTTAAGACTATGGAAGAAGAAACCATGGACGAATGGCACAATGTTATAAATATAAATCTTACAGGGGTGCATCTCTGTAGCCGTGAAGTCTTTAAGCATATGAAGGAACAGAAAAGCGGTAAGATCATTTCACTGGCCTCCCTTGGTGGGCAGATCGGTGGCTTGAAGGTAACACCTGGCTATGTCGCTTCAAAGGCTGGAGTTGTCGGGTTGACTAAATCCTATGCTCGTAATGGTGCAAAATATGGGATCACAGCAAATGCTGTTGCCCCTGGACCTACTGAGACCAATATGGCTAAGGGGCGGTATTCCCCAGATACAGCTCTGCTTGGGCGTCTTGCAGAGCCCTTGGATGTGGCAAAAGCAGTATTTTTCCTCGCTTCCTGTCTTTCCGATTATCTCACCGGTATGACCGTTGATGTTAACGGCGGGACTTTGATGCGATAAACATACAGATAATTATGGAGGTTCATAATGTCAAAAGTATTTAGAGATAGCGAATGGGACCGAGATGGAGTTATTGAAGGAATTTTGGGTGAAGTTCCCATTCCTAAGATGGCCAAAGTTCGGCAGTTGTTTGATGAAAC
>CAYSIH010000002.1:17068-27342 GCA_964431005.1 uncultured Sphaerochaeta sp.
AAGAGTGTGCAGATCGACTCATATGCTGCCCAGTCCGACGGTATCATTGTCCTTGGACGGGTAAAGCCCCATACCGCCTTCCGTGGAGTCTATGAAAGTGGCTTGTATAAGATGATGGCCATTGGGTTGGGAAAGCAGAAGGGTGCCGAGGACTGTCACGTTGAGGGATTTGGCCGGATGGCTCATAATGTAGTGACTTTTGGTGAGACAATCCTCAAGCATGCTCCCATTCTTTTTGGTCTGGCTCTTGTAGAGAATGCTTTTGATGATACTGCACATATTGAGGCAGTTCCCCGTGATAAGATTGCTGAGCGGGAGCCTGAGCTGTTGAACATGGCAAGAGACCTTATGCCTGCAATAGCGATCAATGATATTGACGTTATGATCATCGACCAGATTGGGAAAAACTTTAGTGGTGATGGAATGGATCCGAACATCACTGCCACGTATTGTACCCCCTATGCATCCGGTGGTCCTGTTGTGCAGCGCTATGTGGTGCTGGACCTCAGTGACGAGACCCACGGAAATGCAATGGGAGCAGGTATGGCTGATATTGGTACCAAACGCCTATTCGACAAGATCGACTTTGATGCTGCGTATCCAAATGCCTTGACCTGTACTGTCCTTATGGGAGCTAAGGTTCCAGTTATCTTTAAAAATGATAAGACTGCTATGCAGGCTGCAATCTTTACTTCTGTTGGTATCGATAAGGAAAATCCTCGGATTGTCCGCATCGCAAACACCTCTCATATTTCGACTATCATTGTTTCAGAGGCCTTGAGAAAGGAAGTTGAAGAGAATGATAAACTTGAAATATTGGAAGAGTTCTCTGAAGTTGAGTTTGATGAGCAGGGAAATCTAGACCTGTAATAAAAGGAGTTTTGTATATGGCTGATCGTAATGTAGCTGTCAATCCACGGATTGTTTCGGCAATTGAAAAAGAAAGTAACGCTGTATCCCAGTATGGGGTCAGTGATATTATCTCCCTGATCAAGGGCGGGAGAGTAGAGAGGGCCACCGGACATGCCTTCCATTTCTCCTCTGCAAAGTTGGTACAAGATGTTTCCCTTCAGGTCAAGAGTGCTGTAAAGGCTGAGCTTCTTGCAAACAAAGATGATAGCCCGCTTTTGCACTACGCTTCATACAGCGTGCTCATGGCCGTGGGACTTTCCAGCGCTTTGATCAAATGGAATGTCCAGAAAAGTTTCAAAGCTGAGGAAATCACTGCACTGCAAAGCTTCTATGCTGAGCTTGTAAGCACGATTCCTGCAAGCAACAAGGTAAGTAAGGCCCTTCTTGAGGAGTATGCCGAAGAGGTCTATCACAGGTACCTCACCGAAGCACGAAGTAAAGAAGAGGCTGCAGAGGGCAAGGCAAAGGTCTTGTCAGGATCCCTGTCAGACTATGTGAAGATGATGATCGGTGAAGTTCACCAGTCAAGTCTCTATGCGTATGAGATGAACAGCGTTGGCGATCCTCTTGAAGCTGAGACAGTCTGGGGCAATGACTACGGGCTCTTCTTGCAGTTTGCACTCTGGTGCGGCGCTTCTTTCCAGACCACTAACCCCCCTCTGGTCAAGGCTGCTTGGGATACCTATCCACAAGATTGGGAAAACAGGACCTCTACTCTATACAAGAGCCTCGACTTCTCCAAGTTGGAAAGTGGCGGGTTGAATCTGGACCAGAAGAAAGTCGCCACACTCACCTACACTGTAGTTGAGAAGAGTTGCCTCTTGGTGCGGGACATGTACCTCCAGTGTGCTGGAAGGCTCGGCTTTGTCTGCTATCAGGTGAATCCTAACCACCATGACAATGTAGATCTTATGGTCGATGAGATCAGGTTTGTCCATGCCATGATGACCCAACGTCTGGGCAACGGGCATGAGCCGAACATCTCGTTCAAGATACCTGGGACCCTCGGGGGGCTTAAGGCAGCTGAGATTGTCGGTAAAGACGGGATTTCCATTACAGTGACCCTCTCTTTCAGTGTTTTCCAGGCTGTTGAGTTTGGCAAGGTACTTGCTAAGAGCACCTCTGCAGTAAGCTCTGTTGTTATTATGAATGGCCGATTGGCTTTCCCTGTCCGTGATCACCTCCTTGAGTTGTTTCCTGAGGATAAGGAGACATATCTCAAGAGTTCTGAACTTGTAGGTGTTGATGTCACCAAGCATCTCTACGAGAAGCTCTATGCATCGAAGGCAAAAGGTGGCTTGGAAATCAATCCTAAGCGTGTAAGGATTATGAATGCTTCTTTGAGAATTTATGGTTCTGAGATTCCAGATGTCCTTGAAGTTTGGGGCAGCCCCAGCATCACCATTTTCCCGAACGTAAGGCACGCCCTGAGCATAAAGAAGCGCGACTACGACTTTGATGCGGTGAAGAGACCCGTCGATGCAGAGGTTAGGAACGCCAATGCCAAGAGTGAGATTTTCCGCCAGTCATGGTGGGTTGAAGGTGATGATGCCAAGCTCGCTCCCCAGCAGAAGTTGAGCCTGCATGACAGTACTCCTGAAGCCGTAGTAACGTGGGGCCCGATTGCTGCCACCCAGGCACAGTTTGTCGGATCATATCAGAGCACCAAAGAACTCATTGGTTTTTTGAAATAAGGAGAATAGTATGGCAACCTACAAGTTCGGTAAATTAGAAATAGATCCTATCACTAACCCATCGGTCCTCAATACGGGGACTTGGGATACAGCAGCTGTTGCAAAGTTTTGTGCAAAGCTTCCTGAGTCTTTTTATGTCGAGGTCCTGGAGCAGTCCACAAGACCTGAAGGGGGAGAACACCCCAAGTTTGAAAAGACACTCTGTCACACCCCAAGCATCGCTGTCCATGAGGGCGTGGTGTATGGCCTATTGGAGTTTGCCGATGGGCAGACTGCTTTCCTCATGGTTGGGTCAGCTTCTCCTGAGATTTTTCAGGATAGGCTATATAATACTTCAGGTCCTGAAGGCAAAAGTGTTGTGGTGTATCCGTCAACTGATAGGAACATCCACGCTTACACCAGGTATATCCATACCAGAAAGGGACCCCGCGCCTTGGGCGCTGTCCCCCGTCTCGGTATTGGTGTCAGACAATCCAGTACCCTATGGCCTGGCATCATGAATGCAATGTATAAGGGTGACTTTTCTGCTAACTGCATCCAGAACTCAGTGCGGGAGTTGCACCTTCTGGAGACCCTGACCTCAGGGACCCCTTCAAGGACCAACCACCTGTTTAGCTTTGGACCTGTGAAGGAAGGGCATACCGGCAGCACCTTTGAAGGGCTTTGGACCGAAGGGGTGCTCAAGGCAATTAAGTATCCTGAGTTGCTCCGTTATGGTGCTGATGCAGACCACCTCCAGGTAAAGAGGGGATCAGAGGGAATCGAACGGACAAAGACGTTCATTGACGCTTCCCGCTATTACTCTTTCTATACCTTGGACGTCTCTGATATCCTCGACTACTCCGCAATGTTCAAGTTCTCTGCCAAGGATTCAACTGACTACCTGGAGACCTGTATTCCCAATGCTGCTCTTCGCGCCGATGTGCTCTGGTACCATAAGAAGCGAAAGACTCTTGGGAAAAAGTTCGTCTCTTTGGACGAGGCCCAGATCGGTCGTTTGGTTGGCAAGTATTGGCATGCTCTTGATGCAATTGAGAAACTTTACGGATATATCGATAACATCAAGAAGGGTGAAGCTTATGATATGGAGCTGAGCATTGATGAGAATCCTCCCCATGTGAAGACTTTTGACACGATTACAACCTATGAGGAGCTTTTGTTCCTTGTGGATGAGATTGAGCGTCGTGGTCTTCCCATCTCCCATATCGCTCCAAACTTTGGAGTTGAAAAGGGTGTTGATTACCGTGGTGCTGATGGTAAGAAGATGCTTGAGGAGCGTGTTTCAATACTCCACAAGATTGTCTCTGAGAAAAATATGATGCTTGACTGTCACTCTGGAGATGACCTCAGTCGTGAGACAAGAGGAATTTTCAAAAGGGCGACACAGGGAAATATTCACTTCAAGATCTCTCCTTCCTTGCAGTCTCTCTACGGGGAAGTGATAGAGAAGGTTAATCCTGAGTTTTTCAAATTCTGGTGGGAAGATACCTACAAGCATACGCAACAGTTGGCTAAAGATGGGGTTCCCTTTGCGATTTACTCCCTCAACCAACTCAAGTGGTCAGGAGATACAGCTCCTTCAGCAAAGCATCTCTTCTTCCAGGAGTTCTGTTATGCAACAGTGGGTGCGCGCGATGCAGAGGGCAAGTACACATATCGTGACAAGTTCTATGCACTTCCTGCGGACTTCCAGAATGAGATGGATGCACAGATTGAAAATCGGATTCTTGAAGTCGCAAGCGACTTGTTCAATGTGAGTCTCTGAATTATGTAATATCCACCCCTCAGCCTTGTCTGAGGGGTGAGTATTTTAACCCATTTAAAATCATACCAAGATGAAGTAAATAAGAATTGCGTATATGGCGGTGTGCTCGTATGAATGAAGAAAAAATATCTACGGTGTTGAAACGGCGGTACCTTTGCGATGGGGCCATGAATATTATTCGGAAGAGAATATTTTCTCTTGAATATGGTCGCGGAGAGAGGTTGCTTGTCGAGACCCTTGCTCAGCAACTTGAGGTGAGTATGACCCCCGTCAGGGAAGGTTTGAAGGGTTTGGTTGCAGAAGGCCTGGTAGTCTATGACAGAAAAAGCTACTCGGTATTCGATCCTGATGTACAAGAGATAGCTGACATCTTTCGGATCAGGCGATCGTTAGAGGTGCTTTCAGCCTCATTGGCGGCTGAAAATATGAAATCTTCTGAGATTGATGCCCTGTTTGATATTTTTTCCGAATCCAGCATATCCCGCTGTGTAGACGATCATACTGAGTTGACCAGAGTCGATAAGCTGTTTCATAAGAAAATTCTTGAGGGTTCAAATAACAAACGGCTAGAAACAATGTTGGGGACCATAGAAGAGCAGTGCTGGTTGATTCGGGCTTGGGGATATTCAAAATCTTTTCCCCGATGGTATATTGAAAAAACCGCTGAAGAACATCTGACTGTGCTTGAGCATATCAAGAACCGTGAACCGGAGAAGGCTTCGTCAACTATGGAGGCGCACCTGATCAATGGTGAGAAAAGAACTTGGGAAAGCTTGGGCGATAATCCGTTTTCTGATGAGATTGTCTGCTTATAAAGAGTTCCCTTGGTTTTTCGTATATTCGATGTTTTAGGGTCATTCAAGATATTGTTTGCCATGGATGCTGGTTTTTTATTAGAAATTTTTTATTGATAGTAGGTACAGGTATTGTAAATTGGGCTGTAATTGTGTACAGTATACAATATAATCACTTAAGAAAACTTTGGTTTTCCTACAAAAGGAGTACGATTTGGACGCTAAATTGACATCTATACTTTCAAAAAAGCGCGACACACCAATGTCAGCCAAAGAGCTTGCTGCACTGACAGCTGCTTTTAGGCTCACTATGTTTGATGTGTTACATGAACGACAGACTGGGCACTGGGGTGGCGCCTCTTCGGCTGCCGAGCTCACCACAGCTCTTTATTTCAATCGAATGAACATCGATCCCGCTAATCCTCGCAAGGAAGATCGCGATCGTTTTATCCTTTCTAAGGGACATGCTTCGATGAACCTCTACACCATTCTTGCCAATAGAGGCTTCTTCCCAACTGAGGATCTTCCTGGTTTTAGAACCCTTGGATCTCATCTTCAGGGTCACCCCAGCATGATGAAGACTCCTGGAGTCGATATGTCTACTGGTGCTTTGGGCCATGGTCTTTCCATTGGAATAGGTATGAGTCTGGCTGCCAGTATGTCTGGTACAAAGAGCTGGACCTACGTTATGAGTGGAGAGGGATGTCTGAATGAAGGGCAGACTTGGGAAGCTGTGATGTTAGCAGCCAAATACAAGCCAGCTCGCCTTGTCTACATGATCGACTACAACAAAGTACAGCTTGATGGTAATTGTGAAGATGTCATGCCTCTTGATCCCTTGGCAGACAAGTTCAAGGCTTTTGGCTGGAACGTAGCTCCAAAAATGTATGATGGTAATGATTCTCAGGAAGTCCTGGATTCATTTGACTGGATGGATAGTGATGATGTATGGCCGAAGTTGGTCATTTACAACACTGTCAAAGGAAAGGGAGTTTCATTCATGGAAGGCAAGTGTGCCTGGCATGGTGCTCCTATCGACGAAAAAAGTTATGCTTCTGGCAGACCCGAATTAGTGGCTGACCTGAAGAAAAAGGAGGCTGTACTATGAGCGTTGCCATGAGAGATGCCTTCGGTGCTAAGCTCGCCGAACTTGGAAAAACTAATGCTAAGCTGGTGGTACTCGATGCCGACGTATCATCCAGTACTAAATCAGGAATCTTTGGGAAAGCTTTTCCCGATCGTTTTTATAATGTGGGTGTTGCAGAAGCCAACCTTGTTGGTGTAGCTGCTGGCCTCGCTACCGCAGGATATCGTCCTGTAGTGAATGCTTTTTCTATCTTCCTTGCCCTTAAAGCAACAGACCAGATCCGTAACGTCCTTTGTTACAATGAGCTGCCTGTTGTCATTGCTGGTGCATATGGTGGACTCAGTGACTCATTTGATGGTGCAAGCCACCAGTCGATCACTGACATTGCGCTTATGCGTGTGATGCCGAACATGGAGGTCATCGTACCTGCTGATTCCAGACAAGCTGAGCTTGCCTTGGAGTATGCACTGAACCATAACGGCCCTGTCTATATCAGGCTTAACAGAAATGCTATGCCTGCCTTGCCTGAGCCTGCTGATTTTGGTGCTAAGAAAGTCATCAATCTCCGTAAGGGTAAGGATGTGACCATTGCTGCCAACGGTATTACCGCTTCCATGGTTATGGATGCTGCCGCTATCTTGGAAAAGCAGGGTATTGATGCTGAAGTGCTGTCCATTCCATTTGTAAAGCCTCTTGATGTTGAGGGTCTTGCCGCTTCTGTAAAGAAGACCGGAAACCTTGTCACTGTTGAGGAGCACGTTATTGCAGGTGGGTTTGGTAGTGCTTGTCTTGAAGGCTTAGCTAAAGTTGACTTCAAGTATGGCTTTGACGCGATTGGCATTGAAGATCGCTTTACTGAGACTGGACCCTATGATGAGCTATTGGCTAAATATGGGTTGAGTGCAGAAGCCATTGCAAAAAGAGCTGCAAAGCTCTATTCACAGAAGAAATAACTGAAAAGGAGTCTTTAATGAGTAAGAAAAATTCTAAAGAAACAGCATATGCCTTGCTGCGCGAGTGGAAAGGTGATTCATATGTGTTTGGTTTGGATGTATTAGACAAAGTGGGTCCTCTTGCCGCTTCCCTTGGCAAAACTGCCCTTGTGGTTTCAAACACCACATATCTGAAGCCTGTGGCTGACCAGGTGGTAAAAGCCCTGAAGGATGCCAACGTATCCTTAGCTGGTGGAGTGATCGCTCCTGATGCCAAGCCAAATGCCCCTCGTGAGGATGTGTACCGTCTTGAGTCCTACATCCTTCACCACAAGCCCGATTGCCTTATTGCAGTTGGTGGTGGTTCAACCATTGACGCTGTAAAAGCTGCTAATGCGCTTGCTGCCCTAGGTGCATCCGTCACTCCAGAAATTGACCATTACTTTGGTACTGGTGTAGTGACTAAGGCCCTTGCCGATTCTGGAAAGAAACTTCTTCCAGTAATTGCGGTTGAAACTTCAGCCAGCAGTGGAGCCCACCTCACCAAGTATGCAAACATCACAGACCCTATGGTAGGACAGAAGAAGCTGATCGTTGACGATGCTATTGTTCCTCAGCTCTCAGTCTTTGATTATGCAACCACAGTGAGTATGCCCATTAGTGTGACCATCGATGGTGCTCTTGATGCAATTGCTCATACCTTTGAGGTATTCTGCGGTGCCAAGGAAGCTAACTTTGATAAGATCAAGGATATTACTGTAGCTGCTATCGATCTTGTTGCTTCTCACGCTAAGACCTTGGTCAAGGATCCAAAGAACCTTGAGGCACGTGAGGCCATTGGCCTTGCTACCGACCTTGGTGGATATGCAATCATGATCGGTGGAACCAGTGGTGCACACCTTACCAGTTTCTCACTGGTAGACGTTGTGGCTCACGGAACAGCATGTGGTATCATGAACCCTTACTATGCTATTTACTATAGCAAGGCTATTCAGAAGCAGTTGCGTGTAGTCGGCGAAATCTTTGCCAACCATGGCTACATCACTTCTGATTTGGCTTCCCTTAAGGATCGTGATCTCGCAGTTGCTGTTGCAGAAGGCATGATTGCCTTTGGTAAGGCCATTGGTGCCCCAACCAAGCTCAACGACCTCAAGGGTTTCTCTGAGAAGCATATTGAGCGAGCTCTTTCTGCCGCTAAGGATCCCCAGCTGTCAATGAAGCTTCAGAACATGCCTGTTCCGATGCAGACTTCAGATGTGGACACCTACATGGAGCCAATCCTCCGTGCAGCAACCACCGGTGACCTCTCCCTTATTAAGGAGAAATAGCCGACTAGCCTGATGCTTTGCCTCTAAAAGGCAAGGCAACAGGCTGGCTAGTTTTATACCAAGTAGGCTGTCTCTTCAGCTGGGTTGATTCCCAAAGGAAGGACAGCCTCTTATATTATGCCACAATATTGGTATTTGTATACAGTATTTGTTGACATCTGTTTTTGCACATGATAAAGTATTCTACTTATGTCAAACTAATTCAAAAACTGTTGGTCAATAATTACAGAGGAGTCAAAATGTCTAAACCAAAGTTGCTTAAAAATGTGAACGACTTTATTTTAGGATGCTTAATGTTGGTCTTAGGGCTATATATCTTTTTAAGTAAAGGGATTATTAAAAATAATGTTGCCACCAATACAGGAGGCATGTTTGCCCGGGCCGATGTATATATCCGTATGCTGGCCGGCCTAATTGCCTTCCTCGCTTTTCTACTCATCATCAAATCTTTTAATTATAAGAAATCCCAAGATATAAAAGGATTTAGGTTTGTAATGAATAAAGAGATAGCACTGACAGCTCTATCTCTAATTGTATACACTTTAGTGCTTCCCCGAATTGGGTTTGCAATTTCCACAACCGTGCTAATGTTTTTCCTTGTCTTTATGCTGTCAATTAGAGAACTGACCGGAGGTGAAAGAAAGCTGACTAAAAAAGAGTTGCAAAAACTACTTATAATATCCGCTATCTACACGGTGGTGTTGGTAATAGCTGTCTATCTGGTCTTCTCTAAACTTTTGGGTGTCTCTCTACCATAAAATGGTAAAAATATTTTGGAGGTCTTGTATGAAAAAATTTGCTTTGATTGTATTAACAGTTGTTTTGGCAAGTTCGTTGTTCGCAGCAGGCGATGCAGAGAAGGTTGTAAAAAAATATCCTTCCGACCCTGTACAGTGCATTATTCCTTATGCTCCTGGCGGTGGATCTGATATCCTTACTCGTGCTATCATGAAGTATATCGAAATGGATCAGCCTCTTGTTGCAGTCAACATTGATGGTGCAGGTGGCATGATTGGTGCTATGGAAGCTTATCACTCCAAGAATAATGGGTATAGGATCCTTGCACATAATCCAATGGACGTTGTTTCCTATACTTTAAGCGGTCAGACTGATATTGCCCTTTGGAGTGAGCTTGAGACCATCTGTTTTGTAGTTGATGACTTTAACGTTGTTTCCACCAACAAGCAGAGTGGTTGGAAAACACTTGAAGAAATGGTTGCCTATGCAAAAGCAAACCCTGGTAAAATTAAGTGGGGTGTAACCGGTTCTCAGACAGTTAACATGGCTGACACAGTCAGAGTTGTTGATGCTCTCGGTCTGAAAGGCTTGGTAACCTTGGTCCCTTATGATGGTGGTGCTGCTTCTAAGACAGCTCTCATGGGAAACCATATCCAGGTTGAAACAAATTCAAGTTCTGATATCAGGTCTTCAGTGAAATCTGGTGACACCATTCCTTTGATGTCCATTAGCTCAGAAAGACCTAAGGCTCTTCCCAATGTGCCAACAACCCTTGAAAAGGGTATTAACGTCACTACCAGTAAGCCAAGAGGATATTATGCTCCTAAGGGAACTTCCCAGGAAGCTATTGATTACCTCGCTAATGCTATTAAGGTAGTTGTTGCAAACCCAGAATTTGTTAAGACTGTCGAAGGCTTGGGCCTGCAGGCTAACTTTGTTGATGGAAAAGCAGGGCATGAAAAGGTAGCAACTTGGGTTGCTGAACTTACTCCTTTCTTCAAGCAGCTTTCTCAGGGTAACTAAT
>CAYSIH010000003.1:0-24679 GCA_964431005.1 uncultured Sphaerochaeta sp.
CATTGTGCAGTCCGAAAGTTTGATCACTTGCATACTATAGCACCGCTTAATCGGTCTCGCCTTGGAAATAGTAATGATGGATCCGACCTATGCCTTTTGCTTGGACCTTAAGAACGCGCACAATAGAAAGACCTATGTCGCATTTGCTGACAAGATGTGATAAATTGAAGTTGGATTTTCCACATGCATCACAAGGATGAAGAGATTTGAAGGGTAAGAAGTTGCATCTCCCAGTGTATCTGTATATGCAATCTCAAGCTTGGGGACAAAATTCTCACAGAGATGGAGCTTTTTCAGGCTTTGGGGAGCATGAGGGCTTCTATGATTTTGATGCTCATTACCCGCTGTGCATCTATGAGGATCTGGACAACACCATGTTGATAGCCCTCCTGGGCTCCCACGAAGGACAAGAGTAGCCTATGGTCCATCACGATAAAAGCTATGCAGTCACCAATGCTTTGGTCTACACAAATGAGACGTTGCTCCCTAATACTATGGTTCTCGTAGAGGAGGGGATCATCACCTATGTTGGTACGTATGAGGCTGCTTTGGTAAAAGATCTCAAGCAGTTTGATGCCGAAGGTAGGCTTGTTGGCCCAGCTCTTGTCGATATGCACATCCATGGAGGAGGTGGTTTTGACCTGACTGGGGGCAATGTGCAGGAAAACCTTGAGGGTCTTGCCCTATACTTGGAAGGGCGTGGCATTACCTCCTTTCAAATTGCCATTGTCATGGATCTGCACTTGTTGGGCCAGATCAAAGCGGCATTAGAAACGAGCACGTTTCTCTCTTCGTACCTGCTTGGGGTCTATGTAGAGGGTCCTTTTATCGCTTCAGAGAAGAAGGGTGGTATCCCTTCCTCTTGTATCAGAGCCTATGATAGGGAGTACCTGGACAAGATCCTTGCCATCAGGTTTGGGGAGAAGGCCCTTGTCACCACCATGACCATAGCTCCTGAACTGCTAGGTAGTGAAGAACTTTCGAATATTTTAGAACTGAATAATATTGTTGTTGCCTATGGGCATAGTGACTGTCCCTTGGATGCTTTGCAACCAAGGGCAAAGAACCATCTTACCCACCTGTTTAATGCGATGGGAGGTATTGATCACAAACGGCCTGGCTTGGCAGCCATACCGTTTGTGAGCTCTTTTTCCCATGCCACGTATGAGCTTGTCTGTGACGGGGTGCATGTGCATCCCTCCCTGTTGGATATGACGATTACCACAGTTGGCCCTTCCAGGCTCTGTCTCATCTCCGATGCGATGAGCCTGGCTGGGATGGGACCAGGTGAAGGCACATACCTAGGAAAGAAGATGTATTCGAATGGGAAGGCTTGCTACTACAGCTCTAGTGATATCCTGATAGGATCAGCTAGCCTGATCAGTGAAACGGCGAAGAGACTTTATCAAGAGGGGTTGTTGGATAGGCAATCCTTCTTTAGGGTTGCCTCAGAGAACCCCTTGAGGGTGTTATCACAAACGGATAAGGGAAAGGTTGCCCCAGGCTTCAGAGCTGACCTGGTGATGCTTTCTGATGAAATGGATGTTGTAGAGGTCTTCAAAGCAGCATTGGGATAGACTTGATAGACTGTAATAGAATGAATTACAGGTAGGTGAGGTTACGTATGAAATATAAGTTTTCCGTTATTGCCAACGAGTATCGCTCGATGCTTCTGGATAGTGTGCTCCCTTTCTGGTTGGAGCATGGCTTTGACCAGGAGTATGGAGGGATGCTCACAGGTCTCGACCGTGATGGCTCGATATTGGAGACAGACAAGTCCGTCTGGTTTCAGGGTAGGGCCCTATGGGTCTTCAGTGAAGCCGCAAGGCTTTTTGACAAGAGCTCGGAATATCAGGAGGTCTGCGACTCCCTCGTCTCCTTTATCGAGCAGTACTGTTTTGATCCCTCTGACGGTAGGATGTACTTCAGGGTAAGCCGTGAAGGCGAGCCTGTAGTAAAGCGCATGAGGTATGTCTTTAGCGAGACCTTTGCCATCATAGGATTCGCTTCCTATAGCAGGGCCTTTGGGAAAAAGGAGTATGCCGCTAAGGCTTACGACCTTTTCCAGACTGTGCTGACTACCCTCAATACCCCTGGCCTCCTGGTTCCCAAGTCCTCACGCCCCTCAAAGGGTTTTGGCGTTCCCATGATCTTGCTTAACACAGCTCAGGAACTTCGGTCTGCCTGTCCTGAACATCGAGAAGAGCTGACCTGTATTATTGATGGTCTGCTTGAGGAGATCGAAACGTACTTTGTCCGAGATGAACTGGAGATTGTGGTGGAGCAGTGCTCTGAAAATGGAACTTTGGAACTTGAGCATTTCGAGGGGAGGCTTCTCAATCCTGGTCACGCCATAGAAGGTGCCTGGTTTGTTATGCGGGAGGCCAAATATCGTGATAACGATGCCGCTTTGATGCAGTTAGGTACCAAAATGTTGGACTGGATGTGGAAAATAGGGTGGGATTCAGAAAAAGGCGGCATCATCTACTTCCGTGATGCCTTGGGCAAAAGCGCTACCGAGTACTGGCATGATATGAAGTTTTGGTGGCCACAGTGTGAAGCTGCAATTGCAAATATGATGGCATACTCCCTAACAGGAAAGAAGCAATACCTTGAGCAGTTCAGCGAGGTGGACCAGTATATAAAGGCAAACTTCGTCGATAGGGAGTTTGGCGAATGGTATGGCTACCTGCACCACGACAATACCCTCTCCACTCCCTTGAAGGGGAATATGTTCAAAGGTCCCTTCCACATTCCAAGGATGTATCTGGTATGTAACAGCTTGTTTGAAGAGCTAGCGAAGATGGAGTGAGTAGGGGGTTTAGCCTCTGTTACCAAACCGAACTAGTCCACATCCACATCGGCAATCTTAATGAATGGCAAGGTCTCCTTCATGATGATGGAGCATTGGACTTTAGGTGTGCTGTCAGAGATTTTGTCATCACTACGTATGATGGCATAGAGTTTCTTTAGAGCCTGATACCACTGTTGTGCAGGGTGTTGGTAGATGCTTGCACCCATGGAACCCTCGTTAAGGTAACCTGGTAGCCTGATGCTGTACTCATGACCAATGGCAATGATTTTCCCAATGTTGCCGCTATCCCTGATCGCTGCAGCTGCAGGAGTGAAGAATCCGTCTGTGACATAGATGCTCGTCAGGTTTTCTATGGTGCGTATATTCTCCATTGCAGCTTCATACACATTCCTCTTGATCTCTTCGTCAGTGTGACCTTCTACCGGTACTACCCTTCGGATCTTTATGTGTTTTAACTCTTGGTTTACTTTGCTATAAAACCCAGCGATTCTCTGTTGGGAACCTGTGAAATATACGTTAGGAGAGAGGATGAGGACATGGGGGGACTTATTGCAATAAAGGCTGGTAAGTTTTGCTGCGAGCTGCCCGAGGATAAAGTCATCGGGTCCTATATGAAAGAGACATCGGGACCCCATGGTCTTGTTGATGACCGTAGCATAGGGAATATTTTTCGGTATGTTCTTTTCAATACTATCGGCTGCAAAGTCATCAACCGCTGTAAGTAGGATTGCATCAACACCCTCTGCTACAAGCATATCAATTGCCTTGAGCTGGTCTTCCAAGCTGTAGCTATACGTTACATTGATTATCAGTCGGACTCCGAATGATTTCAGCTGCTGCTGTGCTTTCTCTATGCCAAGACCAATCTCATTCCAAAAACTACTGTCCACCTGTGGATAAGTGATACCGATCTTGATCTGTTTTTTGCATGTGGAGAGGGCACTTCCAATCTGGCTTGGTGTGTAATCAAGCTTTTCAATAGCCTTCAGTACTTTTTTTTTGTTGGCTTCGGAAACCTTGCCCCTATTGTGCAGGACCCGGTCAACAGTACCTGGTGAAACCCCCGCAATAGTTGCTACATCCTTAATCGTTGAAGGTCTTCCACTATCTTTCATGATTCTTCTTCTTTATTCTCATTTGCATTTTGATATGGGGTGGCCGCATATTCAGCCCTGCCCTGTACATCATTTTCAATAATATAACATTTTCCGTTCATTGGGCTATGCTCACGAAGGCCAATGGCTGCAGAGGTTACGAATATCTTCTTAAAATTCTCCCCACCGAAACAAAGGCTTGAACACTGGACAGCTGGTACGTTGATGCTCTGCAGAAGATTCCCTTCCTGATCGATTTGAACTATCTTCCCTCCGCCCCAGCAGCTGGTCCAAATGGTGCCATGGGCATCCACTGTCATTCCATCAGGGGTTGCGTCCCCTGTATGCTGAAACAGCAACGTAGGGTTTGAAATGGTAGCATTCTTTGCATCATAGTCATATGCACTGATTGTCCCCGGCCCGGAGTCTGTATGGAAAAGGGTTCTATCATCTTTTGAAAAACCCATGCCATTGCTGATGGATAGCTGTTCCAAGAGGATCTTATGAGGTTTTCCGACCTCAAAGCAAAACAGCTTTCCCCCGCTATTGGACTCCCGTTTGGACCCGGCGAGGATCCTTCCCTTACAGTCGACTATGGCATCATTGAATCGCTCATCAGGGTGTAAATCGACCTCTATCATGGTCTTTTGGTCCAGGTGAAACGATTTGTCTTTGTAGCGTGCCGTTATGATCCCTTTTTCAGTCAATAGAATCAGATTGTGCTCGCTGTCAATGGCAAATGCCCCTATCTGGAAATCGCTTTCCAAGACAGTACGGACCATTTTTGTCTCATCGGAGTACGCATACACCGTGCCCTGTACAATGTCAGTCCATAAGAACAGTGCATCAGGGGCATACCAGAGAGGGTTTTCTCCCAAGATACACTCGGGAGAATTTTCTATGCACCTGGCTACCATTCCACTACACTCCCATCCTCATGGTACAAGATGGGGTTTTTCCAATTATGCCCGACAAGTGCCATTTCTCGGATCGATTCCTCGTTCACGTCGATGCCCAGACCTGGATTTGTAAGAATATCGATGAACCCGTCCTTGAAAGCAAAAACAGAGGGATCTTTGACATATTGGGACATCTCCTGTCCTTTGTTATAGGCCATTCCCTGGCTTTGCTCCTGGATACAGGCATTGATACAGGTGAAATCAATTTGTAGGCAGGAAGCGAAAGCAATTGGCCCGAGAGGGCAGTGAGGTGCGAGTGCCACATCATAGGCTTCTGCCATTGCAGCAATGCGTCTGACTTCTGAGATGCCTCCGGCATGGCTGAGATCGGGTTGGATGATATCAACATACCCCTTCTGGAGCATGTTTTTGAAATCCCAACGGGTGAAACTCCGTTCCCCAGTTGCTAAGGGAATACTGCTGTAACTGTGCAGTTCAGCGAAAGCCTCTTCGTTTTCAACCAGCACAGGCTCCTCGACGAACAGGATATTAAATGGCTCGATCTCCTTAAGCAGTGTTTTTGCCATAGCCTTGTGTGGTCTGGCATGGAAATCAATTGCAATACCCAAGTCATTGCCTACTGCGTCCCTGATAGCCTGCAGCTTGGCAAGAAGTTTCTCTATCTCGCTGTACTCATTGATCCACCCTACAGCATCAATGCCAAACATCTTTACTTTACGAAAGCCCGCCTTGATGCTTTTTTTTGCACTTGCAGCAGCTTCTTCTGGGGTAGTGGAGTCTATCCAACTGTACACTTCCATCTTGTTTCGTACAGGCCCGCCAAAACAGTCGTATATGGGGACTCCTAGCGCTTGTGCCTTGATGTCCCACAGCGCCTGATCTATGCCAGAGAGCGCACTGGTGAGTACTGGTCCACCTCTATAGAAGCCTCCCCTATAGATGGTCTGCCATATCTCTTCGACCCTTCGGGGATCTTTGCCCATGATAAGGGGCGAAAGTTCATGCACGGCAGCTTCTGTTGTAGCAGCTTTACCTTCAACTACGGGTTCCCCCCAACCGACAAAGCCATCATCAGTCTCAATGCGAAGGAACAACCAGCGGGGTACAACCTTAAATGTCTCAATCTTTGTTATTTTCATGTTCAATCCTCCAATATGGTATTTTCAGGGACAATGGCAAGAAGAGCGCCGCCATCGACAGTCACGCAGTTGCCTGTCATGTAGGAGCAGGCTTCACTGGACAGGAAGGTTACTATCTTGGCAACCTCTTCAGGTTGGCAGAATCGTTTGAATGGCAACTTGTCCAACGTGCCGTAGGCTGGATGCCCTGCCTCCCAACCAACGTCGGTATATCCTGGTGCCACGGTGACGACTCGTATTCCATAAGGAGCCAGTTCCATGGCAGCGTTTTTTCCAAATTTCGTCAGGGCGGCTTTAGCTGATGCATAAATGGTAGCGTTTGGCCAACACCCATCTACATGGTTTGAGGAAATATTGATCACCACACCCTTCTTTTGGTGTTCGATCATATTCTTTGCAGCATATTGGGTACAAAAAAAAGCACCTTTCGAATCGGCAAAAGTTATTTCCTTCCATTGGTCTTCTGTTACTTCAAGGAATGGGTAAAACTTGCTGACCCCTGCATTGTTGACCATCAGGTCAATGCTACCAAAGGTTTGGGAAAAAGAGGAGAACATGGCATCCAGCTGTTGGTTGTCTGTTACATCTGCTTGGAGCAACAGGGCTTTTTGCCCTAATTGTTCAATCTGCTTGCAGGTATCTTTTGCTTTGTCTTTGGAATTGAAATAATTTACCCCTACATTATATCCATTCTTCGCCAAGTCGATAGCTATAGCTTTTCCGATGCCATGCCCGGCTCCTGTTACAAGTGCATTTCTCTCTGACATGCTTCCTCCGAATAGTGTGTACGAAAACACATTTTAAATGTGATACACACGTTTATATGCCCTTAGTATAAATCCTAAGAACTGACTTGGCAAGGAAAATACTGAATTGGTGTAAAAAACTTTGAAAAAACAATTTGACAACTGCTGTTGGTGGGTTTACACTATCAATATGTAAAGGAAGGCTTGATTATTATGAGTGTATCAAACAACAGGTATAGATTTTTAAGGTAATTACATTCCTTTATATATAAAAAAGTGTGTGCGATAACACTATATTAGTTTGATATCTTATAAAGATTTAGTCTGTTAGAAAATTTGGAGATTGTGTAGTGACTACAGTAGAGTTTCGAGGTATAAGTAAATATTTCCCAGGGGTAAAAGCCCTTGATTCAATCACTTTCAAGGCTGAAAGTGGGAAAGTTTATGCGATACTAGGTGAAAACGGTGCAGGTAAATCAACTCTGTTAAAGATAATGAATGGAGATTATCAATCTGACAGTGGTGAACTGTTAGTTGATGATGAGGTCTGTCTATTCCCAACCCCCAAACATGCCATTGCCAATGGAATCAGTGTCATCTACCAGGAACGCCAAATTTTAAAGGAAATGACTGTTGCTGAAAACGTGTTCCTTGGTAATTGGCTGCGAACAAAGAGTGGAGCTATTGATTTTCGTCAGATGAATGAAAAGACTGCAGAAATAGCGACAAGCTTTGGACTGGATATGGAACCTGATGTCAAAGTAGGGACACTGAGCATAGCAAATCAGCAGATGATAGAGATTATGAAGGCAGTTATCCGTGATTCTAAGATAATTGCGTTTGATGAACCCACTGCAAGCTTAAGTGACAAGGAAATTGAAATCCTCTTCACGATCATAGATCGATTGAGGGCAGAAGGTAAGCTCATCTTTTATGTTTCCCACCGGATGCATGAGATATCCCGCATAGCACAAAAGGTTGTTGTCTTTAAAGATGGCCTTTTGGTTGATGTAGTTGATGAAGAGGCCGTGACCAATGATGATTTGATCAGGATGATGGTCGGACGTCCTTTGGGAAAGGTTTTCGAGGAACTTTCAAGGAATACCAAGTTTGGTGATACCCGACTGGAAGTGAAGAATCTCACCACGGATTATGTCAGCGATATCAGTTTTTCTGCGCGTGCAGGGGAAATATTGGGTTTTGCAGGTCTGGTGGGATCAGGCAGGACTGAGATCATGCGGGCTCTGTTTGGTCTGGATAAGATCAAAGGGGGAGAAATACTGCTGGATGGGAAGCCTGTTTCGATTCACTCCCCAAAGGATGCCATCGCCAACGGTTTGGCTTTGGTTCCAGAAGATCGCAAAGACCAGGGGATTTTACCGAACCTCTCGGTAAAACGAAACATTTCGATTGTTGTATTGAAACAATATGTCAATCGTTTCTTTGCCATTGATGAGAGCAAGGAAGAAGAGATCGCCTTGAAGGCGATTGATGACCTTAATATCAGGACCCCAGACACAGAAAAACTTATCTCTCAATTGTCAGGTGGTAACCAGCAGAAAACTATTCTAGGGCGCTGGTTAGAAACCGATCCCAAAGTTTTGATTCTGGATGAACCGACCAAGGGAATTGATGTTGGAGCCAAGTCTGAATTCTACAAGATAATCTGTGAGTGTGCAAAACTTGGCATGCTGGTAATCGTAGTCTCATCTGAGTTGCCTGAGCTGTTGGGCATCAGTGATCGGATTGTGGTCATTAGGGAAGGGCGAGTCTCTGGATTTGTCGATAGAGAGGAAGCTACCGAAGAGCTTGTGCTCAAGTATGCTATGGACGACTCAAAAAAAACGAATGTATAGGGTAAAGAGGAAGAACGTATGAATTATAAGGTACTTATTGGTAAGCTGAAAAAATCTGATTTTGCAGATAAGTTGTCTCTGGTCATAGCTTTGATCGTTTTGGTAATGTTTTTCTCATTTATGAATCCTCATTATTTCACTATGCAGAATCTGGTCAATATTATGGTGACCTGTTCTCTTATGGGATTCATCGCCATAGCAGAGACAAACCTGATTATTGCAAACCAGATTGACTTGGCAGCAGGATCTGTAGCTGCTTTTGCTGGAGTGTTGGCAGCAGTCCTTGTTAAAAGCGGTATTCATCCCGTCCTTGCGTTTCTGTTGGCAATCTTAGCTGGAGCTTGCATAGGGTCCTTAAATGCCTGTGCGATTAACTTTCTTAATATCCAGCCATTCATTGCAACCCTGGCATCCATGTCCATCGTAAGGGGGTTTGCCTATATCCTCTGTAACGGGAAGGCCGTTTCAATATCAAATGAGCTGTTCATTAAATTTGGCACCATGCGGATACTTGGTAAGATTACCTTGCCTGTTGTGATATTGGTCGTTGCCTTTCTGGTTTTTGGCTATGTCCTATCGAAGACGTATTTTGGAAGAAGCGTATATGTCTTGGGAGGGAATGCATATGCAGCCCGCCTGGCAGGACTGACCCCAAAGACGATAGTGTTCAAACTGCATATCATTTCAGGCTCGTTGGCAGCCATTGCCGGTGTTTTGTTGGCTGCACGAATGAATTCAGGACAGCCTTCCGCTTGTGTTGGATTGGAGTTCGACGGTGTTACAGCTGCAATACTTGGTGGATGTGCCTTCACCGGTGGGGTAGGTACCATGTTGGGTACCTTCATAGGTATGCTTATCCTCCAGTGTTTCAATACTGGACTGGTCATGCTTAGTGTACAGGTCTTCTGGCAGAACGTTGCACAGGGATCCCTGCTTGTTGTCGCCTTGGCTTTTGACTATTACAGGAAGACCTCAGCAGCTAAGAAGGAACTTGCTGAAAGCAAGAAAATATAAATGAGAATAAACGAAGATTCTTCGTTAAAGAAAAAGGAGTCATGTATGAAGAAAAAAATGCTGGTATTGGTCGCATTGGTACTAATTGTATCCTTAGGGTTGCCATTGTTTGCAGCTGGAGCTAAGGAATCATCAAAGAGTGATCAAATTGTAATCGCCGGAATCTACAAGATGGGTGATGCGGAATGGTTCTTGCAGGAAGGTAAGGCTTCTCGTGAAGTCATTGAAGCCGCTGGTGGAAAATTCATGTATATGGACGCTGGTCTTGATGGTGCCCGATACATGGAGATGCTGGACAATGCCATTACCCAGCAGGTTGATGGTGTCCTGACCTGTCCTCCTGATCAGAACTTGAGCCAGGCAACCGTGTCTAAACTCAAAGCTGCTGGAATTCCTGTCATCGCTTGTGATGATGCTTTGCAGGCTGAAGATGGAACCAAACTTGCTCCTTGGGTAGGCATTGATGGCTACAACATTGGGCGAAACGTTGGTGACTGGGCTGTTGAATACATCAAGAAAAACAACCTGCAGGATGACAAGAGTTTTGCAGTGATGTTGATGACCGCTGATACCGTATCAAGTATCGTTCCTAGGACCGATGGGCAGTATGATGCAATTAACGAAGCTTTCCCCTCAATGGATAAGCAGAAGAGAATCTTCAGAGCTGACCACGACTCGACTGCTGCTAAGGGCAACGCCGCTGCAGCTACCGTCATTACCGGTAACCCACAGATCAAGAAGTGGTTGGTCCTTGGAATTTCCGATGATGGTGCACAAGGGGCTGCAAGGGCTCTTGAGGCTGCTGGTTTGGCCAAGGGATCGATGAGTGTAGGACTGGGTGGTTACTTTGCCGCTGAAGAGTTTGCAAAGCCCAACTCTCCTTTCAAGGCTACTGCTTACTTCTCCGCTAAGGATGTTGGTGGTACAGCTGCCCGTCAGATGATGGATTTCCTCACCGACGGCACTCCCATTGCTCCAGTATATGCAGTAGGTGCAACGATGGTCGTCCCTGGTGATGACCTGGCTGCAATCATGCCTGAGTACATGTAAATCATGTAGCGTTCGTATCAGAAGGTCGTAGGATATCTCCTGCGACCTTCTGTATCTCGTTTTACGATATTTCTAGGTTGGCTAATGATGATTCGACAGGAACTGTTTCAGAATGCGAAGGCCCTTGTGGCAGAGAATGCCTTTTTGAAGGTTGTATGCCTGCCCGAGTTCGGGGGCAAGCTGGTCTCCCTTTTTGACAAGAGGCTGAACAAGGAGTTCTTGTTCCAAAACCCCCATGACTCTTTTAGGCATGCAGAGATCGGAAGTGATTTTTCAGCTTTTGAAGCCTGTGGCCTTGATGATGCCTTTCCCTCAGTCGATGCTGGTCCTGTCTTGGTAGGCGATACATTGGTGGAGTATCCCGATCATGGGGAGATATGGAGTGCCTCATTCACCTCTGTGCACAACCAAGGGGCAATAGTTCTTTCCTATACGAGTTCACATCTTCCCTACCAGTATGAAAAGACTTTTTCCCTTGATGGAGAAAGCCTGTTACTGACCTATAGGATCAAGAATACAGGGCAAGTCCCCTTCCCTTGTATCTGGACGCTTCATTGCCTCCTCGCCTATGAAGAGGAGATGACGTTGGTCTTTCCTGCGGACACCCACGAGGTGGTAAGTGCTTTTTCAAGCAGTAGGATGGGACCGCAAGGGACGGTGCATCCCTTTCCCATAGCACAAACTCCTAAAGAAGGAGTACTTGATTTTCGAAAGGTTGATTCTCCAAACATCCCTTGTATGGAGAAGTTTTATATACACCACAAGGTTTCTGAAGGCCGTTGTGGGGTCAGATACGGTCAGTCAAACACTGTCCTATGGTTTGAGTATGATGAGAAAAAATTACCCTATTTGGGGTTTTGGAAAACCCTTGGTGGGTACCGAGGTGATTTCAATTGTGCCCTGGAGCCTTCCAATGGCTTCTATGACAGCATTGATAGGGCTATGCACAATGGAGCCTGCCCACAACTCTCCTCCGGTGAAGAGATGGAATTTTCCATTCGGATACAGATAGAACAAGAAAGGATGAGGTAAAAAGATATGCAAAACGTTGTTGATACAATTATCAAGGAAAAATTGGTAGCCATAGCTCGGAATGTGAGCTCCGATTCTATAGTGGAAACTGCAAAGGCGCTCTACGAGGGTGGTTTTCGTATTTTAGAGGTCACTTTTAACCAAGCTGCCCCTGATGGAGTCGCTGAAACGGCCAAATCCATCGCATTGGTTCGTAAGGCGATGGGAGAGACCATGCTGGTGGGGGCTGGGACGGTAATGACCGGCGAACAGGTTTTGGCCGCAAAAGAAGCTGGAGCCCAGTTTGCCTTGGCCCCGAATACGAATGTTGAGATTATCAGGGCTATTGTTGCTAAGGGGATGGTAGCCATCCCCGGTGCATTGACGCCATCTGAGATAGTGACTGCGTATGAGGCAGGGGCTTCGATCGTGAAGCTTTTCCCTGCAGGCAACTTTGGGGTGGACTATGTGAAGGCTATTAGGGGACCCATCAACCACATTCCTTTGATGGCCGTTGGTGGAATCAATGAAACTAATATTGCCCAGTTTTTGGACAGTGGTTTTTGTAGTGCGGGCATTGGTTCAAATGTAGTGAAGAATTCCCTGATAACAAGTGGGAACTTTACTGAGCTGACGAACGTTGCTAAGAAATTTAAGGATGCAATCCAGGAGAATAAGTAATGAGTAAAAAAATAATAACTTTTGGCGAGATAATGATGCGGTTAAATCCGAAAGGGTACTGCCGTTTTGTACAGGCTGAGGATTTTGAGATCTCCTATGCAGGGGGTGAAGCTAATGTTGCCGTCTCCTTGGCTAATTATGGCCTTGAAAGTGCGTTTGTAACCAAGCTTCCTGATAACGAACTCGCACAGAGTGCGATCAATGCTGTACGCCGTTTTGGAGTGGATACCTCCCATATTGTGCGTGGTGGTGATCGCTTGGGAGTATATTTTGTTGAGAAGGGTGCAAGCCAAAGAGCTTCCAAAGTCATTTATGATCGTGCTCATTCGTCTATTGCCGAAGCATCAGTCTCTGATTTTGACTGGGAAACAATTTTTGAGGGGGTCACTTGGTTTCATTTTACCGGGATAACCCCTGCCCTCGGTGGACAGACACCAGAGATATGTCTTGAGGCCTGTAAGGTTGCTAAGAAAAAAGGGATCACCATCAGTTGTGACCTGAACTATCGCTCAAAACTATGGACAACCAAAGAGGCAGGGATCGTGATGTCGCGCCTGATGCCATATGTTGATGTCTGTATTGCCAATGAGTCTGATGCTGCTGATGTGTTCGGTATTCACTCTCCAGGGACTGATGTGGAGCAAGGTAAGCTCGACACTGCCGGCTATACCTACGTAGCAAAGGAGATCGCTAAGCGTTTTGGCTGTAAGAAGGTTGCCATCACCCTGCGTGGGAGTATCTCCGCTAGTGTCAATGAGTGGGGCGGTATGCTCTACGATGGGGAAAAGACCTATTTTTCTCCTCAGTACACCATCCAGATAGTTGATAGGGTAGGCGGAGGCGATTCCTTTGGTGGGGGACTTCTGTACAGCCTGATGGAAAATTATGATTCCCAGGATGCCATTAATTTTGCAGTTGCCGCCTCTACCTTGAAACATACCATCGAACATGATTTCAACTTGGTCTCTGTTGCTGAGGTTAAAGCACTGGCAGCAGGGAATGTATCAGGACGGGTCCAAAGATAATTGGAAATGACCCTATGTATGACAAATGGGCAAAAGGATGAGAACAGATGAGACATAACAAGGGTGAGGTTACCATTTGGGAGGAGTCAGTAGTGATTCCGACCTATGGTGTAGGTGAGCCAGATCGTAATCCCATGTTTTTGGAAAAGCGAGTATACCAAGGGAGCACCGGAAAGGTGTACCCGTATCCGGTAATTGATAAGATATATGATGACAAGGAAGATAAGGAGTATCCTGCAGTATTCCTTGAGAATGATTATCTGAAAATTATGATCCTCCCTTCCTTGGGTGGAAGGATCCAGCGGGCATACGATAAGACCAATGATTATGATTTTGTCTATTACAACGAGGTTATGAAGCCTGCTCTTGTTGGTTTGCTCGGCCCTTGGGTCAGTGGGGGTATTGAGTTCAATTGGCCTCAGCATCACCGCCCAACTACCTTCATGCCTGTAGATTATACGTTACAGGAACTCGACGATGGTAGCAAATGTCTGAAGATCAGCGAAGTCGATCAGATGTACGGAACTAAGGGGATGGCATCATTTGTCCTGCATCCAGACAAAGCGTATCTGGAGATTAAAGGACAGTTGTATAATCGCACTAACTTTCCACAGACCTTTTTATGGTGGGCAAACCCAGCTGTAGCTGTAAATGACCACACGCAGAGTATCTTTCCCCCTGATGTGCATGCTGTAATGGATCATGGCAAAAGGGATGTCTCAAACTTCCCTATTGCCACTGGTATCTACTACAAGCACGATTATGGCTCAGGTGTTGATATTTCCCGGTACAAAAACCTGCCTGTTCCTACTTCCTATATGGCTTACCACAGTGATTATGATTTTGTGGGAGGGTATGACTATCAGCTTGAGGCTGGGGTCATGCACGTGGCTGACCATCATATTGCTCCTGGCAAGAAGCAGTGGACTTGGGGGTGTGGTGATTTTGGCAAGGCGTGGGATCGTAATCTGACAGATGAGAACGGCCCGTATATTGAGCTTATGACCGGGGTGTTTACCGATAACCAACCTGATTTCACGTGGTTGGCTCCCTACGAGGAGAAGACTTTTACCCAGTATTTCATGCCTTACAAAAAGGTAAGGAACATAAAAAATGCAACCAAGGATCTGTTGGTGAACTTTGAACAAGAGGGCTGTTGTGCTTATCTTGGAGTCTATGCCTCCTCCCTGTTTACTGATGTTGAAGTGAGAGTCACTAGTGGGGAGAAGGTCCTCCTCTCAAAGAGATATTCCATCTCCCCCTCCAAGGTGTTTGAGACCTCCCTTGATCTGGGTGGGACCCTTTTCAGCTCGTGTACATTGTCAGTATATGACAGTGAGGGTGTACTGCTCATTGCCTATCAGCCTAAAGAGCCTGTCATCGAAAAGATGCCTGACCCTGCCCCTGAAGCTGAGGCCCCAAAAGACATCAAGAGTTGTGAAGAGTTATACCTCGTAGGACAGCATCTTGAGCAGTATCGCCATGCGACGTACAACCCAGCTGACTACTATAGGGAAGGCCTCAGTAGGGACCCCTCTGACAGTAGGCTTAACAATGCGTATGGACTATATCTGCTCAGAAATGCTCAGATAGCTGAGAGCGAACACTATTTTACAAAGGCAATCGAGCGGTTGACCTGGCTCTCGCCCAATCCATATGATGGTGAGCCCTATCTGAATCTGGGTTTTTCCCTGTTGTACCAAGGCCAGGATGACAAAGCGTATGATGCCTTCTATAAGGCTACTTGGAATGCTGCACAGCAAGCGTCCGCTTTCTATCAGCTTGCCTGCATTGCCTCTAAAAGAGGGGCTTATGAAGAAGCGTATGAGTTTGTAACCAGGGCTTTGGTGTCAAATAGCCGCAATATCAAGGCAAGGGCCTTGTCAGCTTCCTTAATGATCAAGATAGGTGACCTAGAGGGGGCAAAACAGTCCTTGTTGGAGAATCTAGAGGTAGATCCGTTTGACTATTGCTCGCGGTATCTGCTCGCTTCTGTGTTCAGTAGCGGCAAAGAAGAGTTGATGACTCTGATGCAGGACCGCCTGAGCAGTTTTGTGGAAAGCTCCATAGATTTTGCCCATGCGGGGTTGTTCTCCTATGCTTTTGAACTGCTCTCCTGGTGCACATCCACCAGTCCCATGCAAGTTTATTATCTCGCCTTGTATGCACATGCCCTTGGCAAGGCTGATGTTTGTGCCAAGTATTTGCAAATGGGCAGCAAGGCAAGCCCTTTGCACTGTTTCCCCAACCGCATTGAGGATATGTTGGTGTTGGAGTTTGTGCAAAAACACTCTCCTAAGGATGGATATGCCCCCTACTATTTGGGGAACCTTCTGTATGATAAGAAACAGTTTGGAAGGGCAAGGGCTTGTTGGGAGGTCTCATCTGGGCTTATTCCCCAGTTTCCCACTGTCTGGCGAAACTTGGCCCTTGCGTACTTCAATAAGGAAGATGAACCAGAGAAGGCTTTACAGGCGATGGAAAAGGCTTTTTCTCTTGATGAAAGCGATGCGAGGGTCTTGTATGAGCTGGATCAGTTGCACAAGATTCTTGGCAAAAAACCAGAAGAGCGGTTGGCTTTCTATGACCGCTTCCCAAAGATCTGGCCGCTTAGGGATGACCTGTACACTGAATATGTCTCCTTGTTGAATCTTCTTGGTGAGAGTTCACGAGCGTACCGCTTGATCATGGCCCATCAGTTCCATCCTTGGGAGGGGGGTGAGGGTAAGGTCACTGCCCAGTATGCTACCGCTCTCAAGTTGATGGCTTTAGAACAGTTGGCAGAGGACCCAAAAAGGGCGAAGGCTCTTTTGGAGCAAGCCTTACAGTTCCCCTACAATCTTGGTGAAGGGAAGCTTGAGGGGGCAAAAGACAATGATATTCATTATCTGATTGGACTCTGTGAAGATGCCATGGGCAACATCGAAGAGGCAAAGGCAGCGTTTGAACTTGCTACAGTGAAAAATCCCGACCCGGCAGGAATCATGTACTACAATGACCAGCCTGCTGATATGATCCTGTATGAGGGGCTGGCGTTGAGAAAGTTGGGAAAAAATGATGAGGCTTTGGCCAGATTCAACAAACTGGTGGGCTATGGTGAGAAGCACTACTACGATGAGCCCACCATTGATTACTTTGCTGTCTCGCTTCCAGAACTGCAGCTGTTTGATGTGGACCTTACCCCTAGGAATCGGATTCACTGCAACTACCTGATTGCACTGGGGAGTATAGGCCTCGGAGACTTTGCCAAAGTTGATAAGCTGTTTGCTGAAATCCTTACAACAGAAAGCAGTCATTTTGGAGCAGCTTTTCATCAGAGGATATGTAGGTGCCTGGTGTAGGAGTAGTTTTTAAAACCACGCAGTGACGGACTAGGGTATGACTGGTCCAGGACTGTATCCAAGAGCCCTAGGGTTCACCTATTCATTTCACCGTGGTATAGGAGTTTCTTAGGGCCTCTCTAAAAATACAAAATAGAGGGTCTGAATCCCGGTCCAATCACTTTCTTTGTGGGATTAGTGAATATGCCCATGTTGGATAGAACCCTAGGAACCCGACTACAACTGAAGCCGGTGCATTAAGCGAGGGACATTCCTGTATGGGTTTGGCAGACCACGAATTCCATGTGCCCTGGCGATGTGATTACTGGCTTCTCTCTCATCAAGACATTACGCTCTCACAGATTTCAAGCCCAAGAATGCTGGGTTCCAGTAGGCGTTTGCAAACAGCCTGTCTCCTTATATAGTGCTTCATGTATAAGTATCGAAGTAATCATCTGCACCGCTTTAGCCTCTTTTCTGCTATACTGGTCGCATGGCTACTATCAAAGATATTGCAAAGCTCGCTAAAGTCTCACAGGGGACTGTGTCCAATGTACTTAATGGAAAAGGCAACGTAAGCAGTGCTAAGATTCTGCTTGTAGAGCAAGCGGCACGTACGCTTGGATACAGTCCTAACGAGCGGGCAAAACTATTGCGAAAAGGGTCAAGCAAGACCATTGCCCTCATTTTACCCAATCAGCAGGACCAACAGTATTCAGATTTCCAAATATCCTTCACTACCTATGCTGAAGATCAGGGCCATTCTGTGGATCTTTACTTCAGCTCAGATAACCAAGAGCGGGAACAGAAGCTGATCACCCGAATCAAAGCTACAATGGCCTCCTCTATAGTTGTTTTTTCCGCCTTAGGAGACGATGCCATATCACTATATGCGACCCACGGATATTCCGCCCCTACCGTCTTGTTTGTAGAGCGTAGTGGGGGAGGTTCTTTCTTAGGGTTTGACTATCTGCAAGCAGCTTCTGATATCGCTGATTATTGCAAAAGCAACCAGGTCCATACAATGACGCTTCTGACCGAGGAGAATTCTACCTCCGATGAGCTCTTCTATGCTGAGCTTTCAAAGAGAACAGCGGTGACCAATCGGGTCAATACCAATCTCTACTCCAGAAGGGCAAAGCTGTTTGAGCTCTTTGCGGAGAATGAGACTCAGCTGATCATCTCAACCAATATTGATTTGGCACGTTTGTGCCGGAGTATCCAGAAAGGATTCTTTAGTGATAGCAAGGCTCGAATCCTACCCCTAGCCCCACTGGAAACACTTCCCAGGCAGGAGTTTGATACAACCTATGAACGTAACTACCGGTATTTGGGAAGGAAGGCTGCAGAACTGATACTTGCCAATACAGCAACTGGGCAGAGCAGCAATACGACCCTACAGAACATCGGATTTAGAACCTGGAGCAAACCAAAGCGTCCGTATTGTTCCCTTCGTATGCTTTTGCTAGCTACACCTCACTCTCTTGCTCTACAGAGTTTTGCTAAGAAGTATAGCAGGGAGACTGGCATAGCCATAGAGGTAGAAATTGCAACCTATGAACGTATCAATGAAGTGTTGGTCGATGAGCAGAAAGCTGCAGAGTTTGACGTACTTCGTATTGGAGCTGATGTCTTATCGTGGGATGCTGAGAAGATACTGCGGCCTTTGGATGAGATTACATATGATGTGCAACCACTGTTCAAGACGCTGTTGAAAGGGGTTGAGCAGTCGTTCTCTTGTGTTCGGGGAAAACGGTATGCACTGCCTCTCTCTCCCAGCTTACAGATTCTTTACTACCGTAAAGATCTGTTCAACAACAATATGTTCAAGCGAATTTACCAAGAGAGCTATCATGAACCACTTGCTGTTCCCAAGACCTTTACCCAGTATAACCGGATAGCCTCTTTTTTTAGCAAGGCCACCAATCCCTCATCGCCTATAGCATATGGCTCCACCCTTGCCTTAGGGGCCACGCCAATCTTGGCGGGAACTGAGTTCATTACCCGTTATTTCAGCTACTCTCCCTCCCTGTTCAACAACGGGCTTCCAAACCTGCTCAGTGAAGAGGCAGAGCGTGCTCTCAATGATATATTGTCACTACGCAAGAGCATCAAGGAACCGGTTATGTGGTGGACACAAGCAGCGAAAGCCTTTGCGACAGGAGAGACGGCAATGACGATTCTCTTCTCCAATTTTGCTAGCCAGTTCATTGGGAAGGACTCTCTAGTCTCCGATAAGATCGGTTTTAGCATGGTGCCTGGATCGAGGCCCTTACGGGGAGGGGGCAGTCTGGGTGTCTCGCGGTGGAGCCGTAATCCAGAGGAGGCTCTCCGGTTCATTGCATGGCTTACCAGTGAGCCTGTGGCTTCTGCAGTTGCTCTCTTTGGAGGGAATCCAGTCAGCCAAGCTACACAAACCAACTATGAGGTGATTGAGACATACCCCTGGATGGAGGTGCTCTTCCAAGGACTTACCCAACCACTTGGACAACGTACCCCATCTCAGGACAACGCCCCCTTCAATGACCATAAGTTCATGAATCTGCTCGGAAATGCTGTTTGGTCTTGTTGGTATGATGGTCTGTCAGCTAAGGAAGCCTTGCTATCAGCTCATAATCAGTATGTGAAAGAGATGGATGCCTATGTAAAGTAGATTGTTCTATACTTTTCAGAATTGACACGTTACAATTCCTATGTAGCACCTGCTCTAATATCTATCATTATGGAGAAAAAGGGAGATATGACAAAAACTGATTTTAGCACACGAACCAGTCACCTCTTCCATGCAGATGATATTAGACTTGATACATCTCTGTTTACCCAAAGGGGATATACCGTGTGCAACACCTTGTTCGATGGCCAGTGATCACAAGCAGTGTGGCTTTGTTGGATAGCATTGTAGCCATTGTAAAGAAAACAGCCTCAGCCCAAGTGGTGAGCATATAGATAGGAAGTAGGAGTAGGACATGGTAGAAATTAAAGATCTGGTGAAACGTTATCCCTCTGGGCAGGAAGCGTTGAAGGGAGTTTCGCTCACTTTGCAGGAAAATACTGTCATGGCCCTTATAGGCCCCTCTGGGGCTGGAAAAAGCACCTTGATCAGATGCATTAACCGCTTGGTTGAACCAACCAGTGGAACAATCAACATCAATGGAACTGATGTTTGTAAGCTTGGTAAACACGATTTGAGGATGCAGAGAAGAAAGATTGGTATGATTTTTCAGGAGTACGCCTTGGTTGACCGCCTGACAGTCATGGAAAATGTACTCTCTGGGCAGTTGGGCTATGTTGGATTCTGGCCAAGTGCCTTGAGAAGGTTCCCCCAGGAAATAGTAACCAAAGCATATGTGCTCCTTGATCGTGTCGGCCTTACAGATTATGTCGATAATCGTGCTGACCAGCTCTCTGGCGGACAGCGACAGCGTGTAGGAATAGCTCGTGCATTGATTCAAAACCCTGACCTGCTGTTGGTCGATGAGCCTACTGCCTCCTTGGACCCTAAAACAAGTAGGCAGGTGATGCGCTTGATCGTGGAGTTGGTGGAGGAGCATAAACTGCAGTGCATCATCAATATCCATGATGTCATCCTTGCTAAGCAGTTTTCTGAGCGCATCGTTGGCTTACAGGATGGAAAAATTGTGTTTGAAGGCAAAAGTGAGGAAATGGATGCTTCAGTACTCAATACCATCTATGGGGAAGAGGATTGGAATCCAAAAAAGAAACCTGCCACAGATGGGGAAGAAGAACAAGATAGTGATATCTTTACCTTGGGAGGTTGAGTATGCAAGAAAGAACATGGCGTAAGAAGCCTAAAATTGAAAGCCCGATTCTCCGATATGGCATCTTGTTGCTTGTCCTTGTCTATATATATGTTGCAGGCAGTAGCGTGGAGATCAATGCCGAGAGGATTGCCCAAGGCTTGGGCCGAGTAGGCCAACTGTTTGGAGGATTCTTCAATCCTGATTTCCAATCGAGGGGCAAGTATATTGTAGAGGGAATCCTGGAAAGTGTTGCAATGACCTTTGCATCTTCCTTGTTTGCAATGTTGCTCGCTATCCCGCTTGCCTTGGGGGCAGCGGGAAACCTTGTTCCTAAGTGGGTCTATTACATCTTCAGAACCCTTTTGGTACTGATCAGAAGTATGCATGTCGTCATTCTTGGTATCATTTTTGTCATCATGTTTGGCTACGGACCTCTGGCTGGGGTACTGACCCTTATGGTGAATGGTATGGGGTTCATAGGAAAGCTTCTTGCTGAAGATATTGAGAATATTCAACAAGAGCAGCTGGAAGCGATCAGAGCCACAGGTGCCACCTGGTGGCAGACTGTAATATATGCAGTCTGGCCTCAGATCTCCACCCGATTCATTGGCCTGTCCATCTACCGTGCAGACATAAGCTTTAGGCAGTCAACGATTATAGGTATCGTTGGAGCCGGCGGCATTGGAGCCGTTCTCGATACCGCGATGGGAAGGTATGACTACCGAACTGCAGGAGCTATTCTCTTGTCCATCATCGTCATGGTTCTAATTGCAGAATATTTTTCTAGCTCAGTAAGAAGGAGGATAGTCTGATGCCAATTAGTAAAGATGGTTCTGCAGTAATATGGAAACGTCATTCCAGAGCACAAAAACGAAATCGTTTCTTTGTGTTTTTAGCACTCATGGTTATTTTCCTGGTCTCTTTCGCATATGTCAGCAAACAGACCATGTGGGTCTTTGTGTTGGATGCCCCCGCCCAGATACAGGACTTCATCGGGCGTATGTTCCCCCCTGATATCCGCTATTTCGGCAAGGTCGCCCCAGCATTGTGGGATACCATTACCATCTCTATCTTTGGTACTGTCATAGCAGTGGTATTCTCATTTGTCCTAGCGATACTCGCTGCAAAAAATACCACACCCAATGGTGTTGTGCGAATGGTTGTCTTGACCATAATCGTTGCTTCGCGCTCGGTCAACAGCATGATTTGGGCGTTGTTGATAGTCCAGGTTGTTGGGCCTGGACTGTTCGCCAGTATCCTTGCGATAGCAATACGGTCTTTAGGTATGATATCCAAACTTATGTATGAGGCGATCGAAGAGATACACATTGAACCCATTGAGGCTATCACAGCTACTGGAGCTTCAAAAGCGCAGATATTTATGTATGGGTATCTTCCACAGCTGATGCCGGTTTTTGTGGGTACGTCAGTGTATCGTTGGGAGACCAATATTCGAGAGTCTACGATCATAGGTATTGTAGGAGGAGGTGGTATTGGGTTGTTGCTGAACTCTGCTATCAATAGATTAGCTTGGGATCAGGTGATGACAATTCTTATAACCATATTAGGTACAGTAGTGGCTTCTGAGTGGATTTCCGCAAAGGTTCGGAAGTCAATCATGTAAGGTTTGTAGTATAACAGGAGGAAAGAGATGAAGAGAAGTGTAGTATTGGTTTTAGTCCTTTGTATTTTGCTTGGTAGCGTTTTCGCCCAAGGAACAAAGGAAGCAAGTGTACAGAAGGAAGTGGTGCAGTATGGGGAGCTTGATCCCATCTATGTGGATAAGGATGGCGACATGGTTGCCGATCCTCCTGAGAATGCTCAGGATTGGTTGGATCCTTCCACACTGGTATTTGCCTATGCTCCAGTAGAAGATCCTGCAGTGTACGAGGAAGTTTTTGTGGACTTCCAAAGGCACCTGGAAGAGAAGACCGGAAAGAAAGTCCGTTGGTTTGCAGTTACCAGCTATGCAACCCAGATTGAAGCGATGCGTGCAGGAAGGTTGCATGTTTCAGGCTTCGCTGCAGGAACTGTACAGGATGCGGTAAATACCGGAGGATTTGTCCCCATGGTCATGATGGGAGCAGAGACTGGTATGACCGGATACAAGATGAACATCATTGCCCACAAAAATTCAGGCATCAAAACCATTGATGACCTGAAAGGTAAGACAATCGCTTTTGTCAGCGAGAGTTCCAACTCAGGGTATAGTGCTCCCCGAGCTATTCTGTATGAAAAGTTTGGGATGCTTCCCGGCAAAGATTATAAAGTTGCATTCTCCGGCAAGCACGATAACTCCATTGCAGGTGTTTTTAACGGAGACTATGATGCAGGTGCTATTGCAAACACCGTTCTTTACCGCATGATTGATGGCGGACGTGTGCCCGATAGTGACGGCTGGATGAACCTTGTGTATTCGTCACAGACATTCCCCCCTACAGCTTGGGGAGTAAACTACCGTCTGAATCCTGCGTTGCAGGAGACCATTCGTAAGGCTTTCCTCAGTTACGATTGGGAAGGGACATTGCTGAAGGAAAACTGGCCTGAGAATGACTCCTTTATTCCTGTTGATTATGCAAGTGACTATGAAATCACTCGTGCTATCAGAAAGGGAAGTAAAGAAGTGGCAACCCTTCTTGGCGAAAACTAAGAGATTGTTATGTGAGGTGCACTCTTTAGGGTGTACCTCACTCATCTGCTTATGAAAAGGATATTCCATGCAGGCAGTACTTTTAGGATACTCGGGAAGCGTACAAACCGAAGCGTCCTCCAATACCAGTTTTATCGTACAAACTAGCACAACGAGCTTGCTCGTTGATACCTCAGGGAGTCCGGTACAAGCTTTGCTTCAGCAGAAAGTCAATCCTGATCTTTTGGATGCAGTCCTTCTTACCCATGCCCATGTTGACCATCTCTATGCCCTACCATCCTTATTGCATATCCTTTGGATGCGTAAACGCACCAAGCCATTGGAGATAGTGGGCAGCCCTGCCACCCTCAAGGTTGCACAGGATCTCATACGTCTGTTTCATCTGGATACAAAGGAGAGTCTGACTTCAATCATACGATGGGTGGAACACCCTCAGAGGATTGGGGATATTGATATTCAGACCTTTGAGGTCTTTCATCGTACGACTATGCCCACCCAGGGGTATACGCTCACAAATGACAAGGCCAAACTATCGTATTTTCCCGATAGCGTGGTACAAAAGCCCTATCCAGCATGTGCAATGGCTTCTGATCTCATTATTCACGAAGTGGGTGGCCTGGGAAAAAACCGAGAAACTCTCCACAATGCTGGCCATTCCGCAGCTGATGAAGTTGCACTTCTTGCCAAAGATCTTGATGCGAAGCAGTTGTTGCTCGTGCACCTCCCCCCAGATGATCAGCTAATCAAAGAGATAGAAAAAGAGGCCAAATGCTATTTTCCTTCTACGATGATGCCTCAAGATAGTTCTTGCTTCGATATATAGCCATCACCTATTGGGTGGGAGGGTACCACCCTTGCTCCGATGATCATCACTGTGGTGTGCCTTGGCTATGAGGCAACCTCTGGGATGGTTTTTTTTATCATGCATCCGGATAAAGCGTATCGGGAGGTTAGGGGGCAGTTGTACATTCGCAATAACCCTTTCCAGACTTTGTATGGTGGGCAAACCCTGTTTGAACATACACAGAGTATATTCCCCCCTGATGTGCATGCTGTAATGGATCATGGCAAAAGGGGTGTCGCAAACTTCCCTATTGCCACTGGTGTCTACTACAAGCACGATTATTGCTCAGGTGTTGATATTTCCCGGTACAAAAACCTGCCGGACCTACTTCTTATTACCATATTGCCAAACGAAAAATCAACGAATTCTGAGGTTTGTATCAAGGAAATGGAAGGCCAATATCGAAAGGATACCAACTCTTGATTGTTTAAGGGGAGTTGTAGTGGGCTTTACTCCATTCCAGCGAGAAGAAAGAATCCTTGATAAAGCATCTGTTGGATTGGCAAGTGATGAGAGCCGGCCCTCATTGGAGGGTTTGCACCTTTTCCCTTACTGGGGTGTAAGCCCTTGCCCGATGACCAAAGCCCTACAGCTTTGTAGGTTTTTTGCACAAAGATGCATACAAGTGGGTTGTATTTGCAGTTTACCATACAACTATTGGTTCAATCACTTTCTTTGTGGGTTTGGTCTCATTCCTTTAAGGTGGGCGAGCTTGGTTTGTAACTTGTGTATTGTGGTATTTGCTTCAGCATG
>CAYSIH010000004.1:0-23780 GCA_964431005.1 uncultured Sphaerochaeta sp.
AATAGCGGAGCAATTCTACATGCTCCGGAAATAGCAAAACGCATAGGGCATGAGCGGGTGTTGGGTCTTGGTGAGATGATGGACTATCCTGGTGTCATTGCTGGCAGTGACTTGGTCTTGGACAAGATATGGGAAGCAAAGAAAGTCGGCAAACCCATTGATGGGCACAGCCCATCGATACTGGGCCCTGACCTTGATGCCTATGCCTCCACAGGCATCAAGACCGACCACGAGTGCGAGACCGCTGAAGAGCTCCATAGCCGTATTCGCAGGGGCATGTATGTCATGCTGCGCGAAGGATCGGCATGTAAGAATGTGTTAGGCCTGCTTGGCGGGGTAACCAGTGCAAACAGCAGACGGTGTCTGTTCTGCACAGACGACCGCCAGCCCAAAAGCATCCTTAAGGATGGGCACATCAACAACAACGTACGTATCGCAGTGGCAGACGGCCTCGATCCCATCGAAGCCATCTGCATGGCTACCATCAACAGCAGCGAATGCTACAACCTCAAGGATCGCGGAGGCATAGCACCTGGTCTTAGGGCGGACTTTGTCCTCTGTGACGACCTTAGCAGCTTCTCAATGAGCCGTGTCTATATCGGAGGGGATTTGGTTGCCCAGGATGGGGAAATCCTCAAGCCGGTCACATCTCACTATGATGAGCGAGTCAGCGGCAGCATGCAGGTAAAGGACTTTTCAGTCTCCAGATTAGCTCTTCCTCTGAAGAGTGCGCATGTGCGTATCATCGATGCAATTCCAGGGGGCGTGGTTACCGGAGCTGGGGATGCTGAGGTTAAGGTTGTCGATGGAAAGTGGGTCCACGACCCTGATGCTGATATCATCAAACTGGCTGTTATCGAACGGCATAAAGGCACTGGCAACGTAGGGGTTGCCCTTATCAGGGGCTTTGGCCTGAAGGGTGGGGCGATAGTCTCCTCGGTGGGTCATGATTCGCACAACATCGTGGTTGCAGGAGACAACGATGAGGATATGGCTACAGCTGTAGAACACCTTATCTCAATTGGGGGAGGGATGGCCCTTATCAAAGAGGGATCTGTCCTTGCCTCCCTTCCTTTGACCATAGGGGGCTTGATGAGTGACAAACGTGGAGGCGAGGTTGCAAAGGCCTTGGATACCTTACATGAAGTTGGACAGCAGAAGTTTTCCATCAATGAGGATATGGATGCCTTCACCACCCTGAGCTTTATGGCCTTGCCGGTAATACCTGCCTATAAGCTTACAGATATAGGGCTATTTGATGTAAGAAGTTTCTCCTTTGTCCCTTTGGAGATCTAGTAGATAAGGGTCTTTTCCCCAACCGTGTATACGGTCATCTCAGTATCATAGAGGGTAGTCAACGCTTCACTGGTGACTACCCTCCCTTTTGTTCCGAAGCAGAGTAGCTTGCCGCCCTTGAGCATAGCCACATGGGTTGCCAGTTCGTAGGCAAACTGTGCGTCGTGGGTAGTGAAAATGATGGTTTTTCCCTTATTGTGCAGTGATTGGAGTATCTCAATTATCTTTCTTCTGTTTGCAGGATCAAGGGCAGAAGTTGGCTCATCCAAGAGCAGGACCCGACTCTCCTGTGCTATGGCACGGGCTATGAGGACCAGCTGGCTCTCTCCCCCTGAAAGGGTGGTCACCGATCTCTTTGCAAAAGAGGCAAGCCCAACCATTTCAAGGGCCTCATAGGCGATGTGCACATCCTTGTCGGTAGGGGATGCCATTTCCGCCAGGTAAGGTGCCCTGCCAAAGAGCGTATACTCCAATAGCGTGAAGGAGAAGTTGTAGTGTTCGCTCTGGGGGACAAGGGATATGTTTCGTCCCAGCTCCTTTCTTCCATACTCATTGAGCGGTTTCTTGAAAAGGGTGATGGCAGCAGAAGGTTTCCAGCCGAAAAGAAGATCCAAAAGCGTACTTTTGCCAGCACCGTTAGAGCCAAGTAAAGCGAGAGTGGAACCCTCTTCGACCCCAAGCGATATGTTTGAGAGGGCCTGTGTTCCGCTGGGGTAGATGAAACTGAGATCATCTATGGTGATCGCTATCATGCCTTGCCCTCCTGATGCTTGAGCGAGAGGATTACAATGAAGATCACCGCCCCTATGAAACTGGTGAGCAACCCTATGGGGATCTCTGTAGGCAGGAGCGTCCTTCCCACCGTGTCGCACAACAGGAGGAAGAGCGAACCCATCACCATGGAGCCGGGAAGGGCTGCTTTGCTGTCTGAGCCAAACAGCTTGCGCGCAAGGTGTGGCATGATGAGCCCCACCCATCCGATGAGACCGGTCAGTGAAATGGTCAAGGTGGTGCCTACGGTGGCAACTACCAGCAGCACCGTCCTGTCCACCTTAGGGTTGAGCCCTACCGAATAGGCGCTCTTCTCCTGTAAGGAGAGCAGGTTCATCCTCCAGCGGTAGCTGAACAGGATGGCCAGGCAGATCAGAACTATAGGCATGACGGTAAATATCTGTTTCCAATTGCTGTTCCATAATCCTCCCATCATCCAGAAGGTGATGTCCTGCAGGTCCTTTGTCGGTTCAGCTACCAACTTGACCACCCCCAGAGCTGAGGAGAAGATTGCCGATACGGCAATGCCTGAGAGAACAAGCCTGAGCAACCACCCTCCAAAGCGAAATCGTTTGGCAAGGAAATATGAGGCTGCCAGTGCCAGCAATCCAAAAAATGTTGCACTTATTTGCACCATGGCAGAGTTGTTTGTTCCGGCAACAATGACAAGGGCCGCTCCGAATGCCGAGCCTTGGCTGACACCGAGAAATCCAGGCTCCACCAGGGGGTTTGAGAAAAGCATCTGGAAGGTAAAGCCCGCAGCACTGAGTATCGCCCCTGCTATGAGGGCGAGCAGTATCCTGGGCAGGCGGATATTGAGCATGATGTTCTGCATCATCATGTTCGTCTTAAGGTCGTGAGGGAAGGTGAAGCCCCCCTTGGGATATCTGCCTGCAAAAAGGAAGAGGGCGGATAACACCAGGACAAGGGCGAATAGGAGCAACAGGATTCTCCTGTTGCGCTTCTCTTCACTGCGATAGGTCAGTTCTGCGTTCATTACTGTCTCTTATTCAATGCTAGTGAAGCATTGAAACGATCGACAAGAAAATTGAGCTTTATCGTGTCTTCAATATTGTACATTTCCTTATAGAAGGAGCGCACCTGATCCTCCATCTGAATCTTGGTGAACAGATGAGGATAGAGGTCCTTTGCCATCCATTCGGCGCCGAGGATCCAACTGGAGACTGGCTGCATGTAGCTCATCACATCTGCAGGTGTCGCCTTGACCTGGCCGGTCTGTACAGCCTTCAGACTTGCCCAAAGGGAGGAGCTGTAGATCTCCTCTATAAAAGAGTCGGTAGGGCTATTGTAGCTGACGATATAGATGACCTGGGGATCCCAAGCGGCTATCTGCTCAAAGGAGACTGTCGACCAACCGCTGGAAGCAAGGTTGGCCCCCTTCCATACGGCATTGGCACCAACCTGGTCTACCATCCAGCTCTGCATCCAGCCATCGGGGGCAACCTTGAAGGAGTTTACGTTGTCACTGCTTACCCCCTGTAGAAGCAGGACCCTCTTCTTATCCTTGTCGGCTAGGGTTTTGACCTTCTCTGTTATGTTTGTCAGGCGATTCTCATAGATGGAGAGGATCTCTTGTGCTCGGCTTGTATTTTTCAGCAGCTTGCCCAGTTCGACTATCTCGCGCTTCCACTCCTCATAGGTTTCCAAGTTCATGGTGAAGTTTGGCACTCCAAGCTGGTCAAGTTTCTTTCCTATAGACTCGTAGTGTGCTGTCTTGATCAGTACCAGTTTGGGGTTTTGGGCTACAATCTCCTCGACACTCGCCCGTTGGGCAAATCTGGGAGCATCATCCAAGGAGGGTCGGAGCAGGCTGAAGAAGTCTCCCAGGCCTTGGTCTGTCTTTGCAAGTTGTAAATCCATATCCTCTACCTCAGGAAAGAGAAAGAGTGCATTGGCCGGCATGACAGCGGCTTTGCCCGCCACCATGACAGAGGTCGGCTTCTCATTGAGCAGCAGAGTCCTGCCATTTGCATCGGTGGCACGATAGAAATCGCTACCCTGCATCTGCTTCTCAGCAGGGCCTTGGGCAAACAGGGTTAGGGAGAGGGCTAGGACCAAAAGGACGAGTGATAATTTTTTCATAGGTAGAGGCTCCTTGTAACGTTGCGAACGGTTGCAGTTTACCATTGTATTAATGAAAGTGCAATCGGAATATATCTCTTTGTTCCCTCTCCTTTGCCGCAAAGAGATGAAAAATTCCTCTGTTGGGAAAAGAAAAGAAATACCCGGTTTTGGATTGTCAGACAGCCATTCTCCATGTTTAGTCTGGCATATGGTATGCATGATTATGCCATAGATTCTTTTCTCTTTTCCTTAGATACTTGCAAGGGGATGTAGCATGTACTAGTGAGGAGGGTTGGTAGTGGAACATAGCGCGAACAAGCAGATCGGTTTGGTCTTTTCAGGAGGGGGAGCGAAGGGCTCCTACCAGATAGGGGTGTGGAAGGCCCTTAGGGAGCTAGGCCTTGAGTCCAGCATCACCCACGTCTCTGGCACCTCTGTAGGCGCTCTGAATGCTTGTTTTTTCTCTATAGGGGAGTTCGACCGGGCAGTGGAGGCATGGAAAGCTCTTGCTGCTAGAGATATCCTCGATGTCGATACGGGCAAAATGGATGCGCTGGTGAAAAAAGTGGGTGACCTTGGTGCAGCTAGGACCGTAGTAGAGTCCGCCCTAAGCCTGTTAGGAACGAGTAGAAGCGGTGGAATCTTCTCTCGGGACAAGCTGTCTCGCCTCATCGAGAAGGAACTTGATAGCACTGCTATCCAGAACAGCCCGATCAAGACATATGCAGCATGCTTTGACAAAAGCACCATGCGTGCTGAGTATTTTCTGCTTAACGCACAAGAAAATGAGACCATCAAAGAGATACTGCTTGCATCCTCTGCCATTTCAGTCCTGTTTGAAAGCCATACCATTGGACGGAAGGAGTATCTTGATGGGGGGCTTGCTGACAACACCCCTGTCAGGCCTCTCTATGATGCGGGGATCAGGGATTTTATTGTAGTGCATCTGTCCAAAAGCGGAGTTGTTGATAAACAAGCATATCCAGGTTCCCATTTCCTTGAGATCAATACCACCCGTGATAGGGGGAACTTTCTTACTGGAACACTGAACTTCACCCAAGAGGCAGTCCAGCAGGGCTTCGATGATGGCTACGCTGATGTGAAGGACATCTTACAAGGCAACAGGCAGGCATCGGGTGCAGTGCCTTCCCCTTCTGATTCTCCCCTGTGATATGTATCAGCTATCAGAGGGTTTATAAAGAAGTCACCGCTAGGGGTTTTGTTCCAAATGGTAGCGCTGTTTTCTCCTTGATACCTTCCCGTATTCAGTTTACTGTATACTTACTATAACAAAGAGGTTACCAACATGGATGGCAAACGCATTCAAGAAGATATTCAGAAGTTAAAAACCAGTGCTACCAAGCTTTCAAGCAGTAGCGAGGCTGTGCGCAACGCCTTGTTACACTCGATACGAGAGGGCCTTTCTCGTGACTGGCCCCTGATAGAGGCAGCAAACCAGAAAGACCTTCAAGCTGCCCGTGAAGACCATCTTGCAGATGCTCTTCTCAGTCGTCTTCTTTTCGATGAGGAGAAGAAGGCTTCTGTGCAACTCGGTTTGGACCAGGTTGGCAAGCTTGCCGACCCGATCGGAGAGGTCCTCGAGCGCAGGCTCCTTGATGAGGACCTGCTTCTTGAAAGGGTCAGCTTCCCCATAGGGGTCATCGGCATGATCTTTGAAGCCCGTCCCGATGCTTTGGTGCAGATAGTCTCACTCTGTCTGAAAAGCGGCAACGGTATCATCCTCAAAGGGGGCAAGGAGGCTTTCAGGACCAACACAGCCCTAGTCGCCTCCATCAAGAAGAGCTCCCAATCGTCCCCCCTAGGGAAAGACTGGCTTCTGCTTTTGGAAAGCCATAGCGATGTGAGCTCCATGCTCAAGATGGATGATGCCATTGACCTACTCATCCCCAGAGGTTCGAATGCCTTTGTCCGCTATGTCATGGACAACACCCACATAGCAGTACTCGGCCATGCCGATGGCATCTGCCACATGTATGTGGATGCAAGTGCCGACCTAAATAAGGCTGTTGCCTGTGCTGTGGATGCAAAGACGCAGTATCCTTCTGCCTGCAACACCATCGAGACGCTTCTTGTCCATAGGGGCGTAGCAAAAAAGTTCATCCCCCTTGTCTCATCTGCTCTAAAGAAGCGGGGTGTCACCATCCACGGTGATGATGAGACTGCTTCTCTTGTATCTTGCACCCCCTATAAGAAGGGTGACTACTCACTTGAGTACCTCTCCTTGGATGTGAACATCAAAGTAGTGGATGACCTTGATGAGGCATTGGCTCATATTGGGCAGTATGGCTCGCACCACACCGACGCTATCATGGGTGAGGACAAGAGTGCCATCAGGCGCTTCATGCTTGAAGTTGACTCAGCCGATGTCTTTGCCAACTGCTCAACTCGCTTTGCAGACGGCTTCCGCTTCGGTCTTGGCGCTGAGGTAGGCATCAGTACTGCAAAGATACATGCCCGCGGTCCTGTGGGCCTTTCAGGCCTTATGAGCAGCAAGTGGCTGCTCAACGGCAGCGGACAGACAGTAGCTCAGTATAGCGGTGCAGGGGCAAAATCCTTTTTGCATACCGAACTGGACTGTGAAGGTGAGAGCCTAGTCGAAGGTGAACTGCTATGAAACGAGACCTGTCTGCAATACAGCGGGTAGTGGTGAAGGTGGGTACGAACCTGCTTTCCACCAAAGAGGGTATAGACGAGGGGTGCATCGACCGCATAGCCGAACAGCTTGTCGCTTTGCAAAAGAAAGGTCTGCAGGTTCTTTTGGTAACCAGCGGCGCCATTGGGATGGGGGCTAAGGAGCTGAAGCTCACCGGGCCTGTAAAGCAGGTGGCGATGCGTCAAGCTTGTGCTTCTGTCGGACAGCCGCTTCTTATGAGCAGCTATAGAAGGGCATTCAAGAAACATGGGGTTGTCTGTTCACAAATCTTGCTTACCCGCAAGGAGATGAACAACCGTCACACATACGTCAATCTAAGGAACAGCTCCTTCACCCTGTTAGATCTTGGGGTTATCCCCATCTTCAATGAAAATGACACGGTAAGTACCGCTGAGATAGGCTCTGCCTTTGGGGATAATGACCGCATGAGTGCGATGGTTGCCAGCAAGATAGATGCAGACCTCCTGATCATCCTCACTGACATTGCAGGACTCTATACCTCCGATCCTAAAAAAGATCCCGCCGCTGTCCTAATCAGAGACATAGACATCCTTGACAACGAGATATTAGCCTGTGCAGGTGGGGCAGGAAGTCTCTTCTCGACAGGAGGGATGAAGACCAAGTTGCTTGCTGCAAAGATAGCCGCTGTCGGAGGATGTGGTTCCATCATAGCCAGCGGCTATGAGCCTAATATCCTTGTTCGGCTGATGGAAGGGGAGGCCCTGGGCACCTTTATCCATCCCAAGGAAAGAATGAGCCAACGCGAGCGGTGGCTCCTCAACAACTCACACCTAGGGACGATTGTGGTCGACGAAGGGGCAAAAAAGGCCCTGTTAACGCATAAAAGCCTGCTGCCCAAAGGGGTAGTGCGGGTTGAGGGTGGTTTTGAAGCTGGGGATGTCGTTGAAGTCTGTACAACAGACGGAAAGGTCTTTGCCAAGGCGGCTCCCTACTTCAACAGCACAGACATAGCAAAAATTGCCGGCCATGAAAGCCGTGACATCATCTGCCTGTTAGGTAGCGGACATAAGGACGTACTGTTCCGTCCGGAGGATTTGGTGCTGATCGCTGATGACGAATAACTATAGGATCTACAGAAGGCGCCTTGATTTAGGATCGCGCATCAGCCAGCTGCACAGCACCGAGCAGCTGGCTATCGGCATCCTGGATATCGGCACGCCCGAACAACTGATCGAGAACCTCTCCTGGTATGTAGAGAATATGAACTACGCCCTACATGTGGTAACCCAGGAGGGTAGGCTTGATATAACTGCGATGCAGGAAGCATACAAAGGGGTTACTTTTTTGGTGTTTCCCTCCTCATCGCTTACCGGTGAGAAGATCAACGCAGTGGCTAACGAGTGTCAGACCAACTACTTCCTCATTGTGCGAAGCGACCTGGTCCTAGTCCGTTTTGACGGTGAAGCCCTCTTTTCTCTCATGGCCGATAAGCAAGCGCCTGCCGCCCTTGCCTCCCTGATAGCCAATATGGACAAGGAGATAGTGCCTACCTTACGCTCTCCCCATCTTGAGGGTAGACTCCTTGCCCCACGTTCTCATTTTCCCACACCAGGAGCCCCCGGAGGTGAGAATACCCTCTATCCGGTCATGGCCCTTGGCATGTATGACCGGGCCCTCTTCCAACGGCTGCGCGGTTTTGATGAAAAGATCCACAGCGAGTACTTCCAAGTCCTAGACTGGGGAATCCGATGTTATCTCTTGGGCCATACGGTGAAAGCGACCTCCCACCTCCTGATGCAGTTTACTGACCGCCAGTCCGTCATTGAGGACCGCAGTGAAAGCGAGGGGTACAAACGTTGTTATACCAAAGCCCTTTCCATCCAACAGATCAAAGGCAAGAACCTCATACGCAAGTATAAGGGCTTTGTCGACAAGGACGCCCTTTCCGATGAGGTGAAGAAACGGTTGGTCTGGCTGTTGAAGAGTGATTTTTCTCAGCTTTTGGAGCATTGGGAGTTTCCTGCTGAGGTCTTGCCATGAACAGCAGAGCCCTTACCATGGTTTCCCTAGTGCTTCTGCTCAGCCTCTGTCCTCTCTCTGCGGCAAAGGACCCCTTTTCCCTTCCCGTATCCACGGTCATCCTTGATGCGGGCCATGGGGGGCGCGATCCGGGGGCAAGTGCCTCTTACAGCTTCACAGCCGGAACTGTCAATGAGAGTGACCTTGTCCTGGACATAACCAAACGGGTGCATGCACTGCTCGCCTTGGAACGGCCTGACTTGCAACTTATCATGACACGCAGTGATGATACCTACATCTCCTTAGCCCAACGCTCAAAGGTTGCCTATACGACGACACTTGCTCCCCAAAGCAGTCTGCTCTTTGTCTCCATCCATATCAACAGTGCCCAGAGCAGTGATGCGACAGGCTTTGAAGTGCTGACCAAACGTCAGGAAAAGCGTGTCACATTCCTCGATGAGCACACCCCGACCAAGAATATCCCTCTGTTTGCCTCCTTCAGTGCTTTGGAACTCAATAGATTGCTCAACCAGAGGAACCTGGTTGTTGCAAAGACATTTGAGGAAGTGCTTTCTCAGAGGATGCTCACCTCCCGTAACAGGGGGATAAAGGAGAGGGACCTCTATGTGCTCAATGCAAGCCGAGTCCCTTCGGTTCTGTTGGAGTTGGGCTTCTTGTCAAACGAGGATGAGGCTCGGGCCATCATTTCGCCAACGTGGAGACAGCAGGTTGCCCACGCTATAACCAAAGCCATCATCGCATGTGTGTAGGAGTAGACCATGGAAAAATACGACCGTATAAAACTGTTCAAGAAACTCTATTCCCCCAAGACGCAACCCTCGCTGGTTCGTGTGCCGTCTTGCCCCTATTTTGTCGTTGATGGCGAAGGGATGCCGCTTGATGAAGCCTACGATGAGGCAGTTGATCTGGTTTATGAGCTCAGCAATGAGCTGAAGATGGGCTTCAAGGGCGAGCCTTGGTATCAGGGGTTTGTGCTCTCTCCCCTAGAAGGGGTCTACAGTGCCGTCGAGGTGGAGAACCGCGACACCTGGCGCTGGAGGATCATGATAGCCCAGCCTCCGTCCATCACCGAGGAGATCTTCGCCAAGGTTGCAGAAAGATGCAGCTTCACCGTTGATTTCTCAGTGAAGGATGCACACTTTGAGCATATCGAAGATGGGCTCTGTGTCACCATGCTGCATATCGGTCCCTACTCTTTGGAGAACCGTTCCTTCGAGAAGATGGATAGGTTCTGCCTTAAGAACAAGGTACAGCGCCTCGACGCGACCCACCGTGAAATATATCTTTCAAACCCCAAGAAAACGGAACCGGAGCAACTGGAGACAGTGCTCCGATACCGTGTGGAACGAATTTAGGACCCAACTTCTTCCTTAGCCTTTTTCCTTTGGCTTACCAAGAGGTCCATCTTTACCTTCTTGAGTTTGGCAGAGAGACTCACCTTGTAGATATGAGGATTGATCAGGCGCAGGTACGTCTTGTGGAAATCCTTGATGTTCTCGATAGAGAATGCTTGGATCTCCTGTAATGTGGGCTTTGGCCCTATACGTTTGCCTCCGCTCACCTTTAGGGTGAGTAGCGGTACGCACTTGGCATAGCGGTCGGGTTGCATTTCAAAGAAATCAACTTCAGAGAAAGGGTGGAAGAACGTATATGCCTTGCCTGCAGTGATGCTCTCTTTCTCCGAGGCTATCAGGTCCGCCAAGGCACTGCCTTCATGATCGAAAAATCTCCAGACCTGTTTTACCCCGGGGTTGGTGGTTTTTTCGTAGGTGTTGGATATCTTCATCGTTGGGATCAGGTTCCCTTTGCTGTCCTGTTTTGCCGCAAGCTTGTAGACCCCGTTGAGAGCCGACTGCTTGCCCCCAGTCACCAGATGGGTGCCGATGCCCCAGCTGTCGATTGGTACCTCGTCATGGATGAGTGTCTGTACAATTTCCTCGTTCAGATCGCTTGAGACGGAGATGGTTGCATCGGTAAGACCTGCATCATCGAATCTCTTACGCACAACACGAGGTAGGTAGGAGAGGTCCCCACTGTCGATCCTCACCCCGATCCTCTTGCCGATCTTCTTCTGTTCAAGCCCAACGATAATAGCATTCTCTATTCCCGAACCTAGGGTGTCGTAGGTGTCTATCAGCAAGGTGGGGCTGTCAGGATAGTACTTGGCGAATGCCCTGAAGGATTCCAGTTCTGTAGGGAAGCTCATGACCCAAGAGTGAGCCATCGTCCCTGCTACAGGGATGCCATAGGTCTTGCCTGCAAGGGTGTTGCTGGTGACCTGAGCCCCTCCGATGAAGGCCGCCCTTGAAGCGGTGAGTGCCCCATCTTGGCCTTGGGCACGCCGGAGGCCAAACTCCATCAGCAGTCCCCGTTTTGAAGCACGGGAGATTCTGGAGGCCTTTGTTGCTATCAGGCTCTGGAAGTTGAGATTGTTGAGCATCAGGCTTTCGATGAGCTGCGCCTCTATGAGGTTGGTATGGACACGTACCAGAGGTTCTCCGGGGAATACTACCGTCCCTTCAGTTATCGCATAGATGTCCCCACTAAAGGAGAAGGAGTTGAGATACTCCAAAAAGTCAGGGGTGAAGGTATTGAGACCCTCAAGGTAGGCTATGTCATCTGGGCTGAAAGTAAGGCCCTCAAGCTTGTCGATGAAATCATTGAGACCAGCGAAGATCACGTACCCACCCTCAAAAGGGTTGGTACGGTAGAACATCTCAAAGACAACTTCAGGGTTGTGCTTCTCGCTGAAGTATCCCTGCATCATAGTAAGCTCATAGAAATCTGTAGTGAGTGCGCTTGTATGCATTCTGTATTCTGCTCCTTGTTACAGTGCTGGGATCAGGTCAAAGCCCGTGTAGGGAACCAGTGAAGGGGGGATCGAGACTGATCCGTCTTCATTCTGGAAGTTCTCCAACAGGGCGACTATAGCTCGGCTGAGAGCAATGGCCGTCCCATTGATCATATGGACAAACTGGGTGGCGCCTTCGTCATCACGATAGCGGATTCCCAGAGCCCTAGCCTGATAATCGGTGCAGTTGCTTGTGGAGGTGACCTCGCCATACTCTCCTGTTTCCCCACGTCCGGGCATCCAAGCCTCAATGTCAAACTTGCGATAGGCAGGAGCGCCGAGGTCCCCGGTGGCGGTATCGACTACGCGGTAGGCGAGACCCAAGCCGGTGAAGATATCCTCTTCAATCTCCAAGATGAGATTATGATAGTGCTCACTATCTTCAGGAAGGCAGAAGATGAACATCTCCAGCTTGGAGAACTGATGCACCCGGTAAAGGCCCTTGGAGTACTGCCCAGCCCCTCCTGCCTCACGACGGAAACAGTGGGAGAGTCCGGTCATTTTGATGGGGAACTTTTTCTTGTCGAGGATTTGGTTTGCATAGTAGCCTCCAAGGGTTATCTCCGCTGTTCCTACCAGGCAGGTATCTGTCCCTTCAAGGGAGTAGATGTTGCTCTCTTCCCCACGGGGGTTGAAGCCGATGCCAGTGAGGATATCCTCCTTGGCGATATCAGGGGTGATGAAAGGCGTGAAGCCCCGCTTCATCACAATATCAAGGGCATAGCGTTCCATTGCCATCTGCAGGATCACAGCCTGGTTTTTCAGATAGTAGAACTTGGGCCCCGATACCCTGGTTGCTGTATCGAAGTCTATGAGGTCCAGGCTCTCACCCAGTTGGACATGGTCCTTGGCCTTGAACGAAAAGGTAGGAATGGTACCCACCGTCTTGATGGTTGTGCTGTCCTTGTCCTCTTTTCCGATGGGAGCGTCCTTGTGGGCATAGTTGGGGATAGTCCTCGCCTTTGCCTGGAAAGCAGCTTCGACCACGCTAAGCTCAGATTCGAGTTTGGCTATGGTCTCCTTGATCTCTTTCCCCTCAGCAATGTAGTTATCACGTGTCTCTTTATCGAGCTTGCCCTTCATCTTCTGGGCATTCTCATTGCGTTTTGCCCGATAGGCCTCGCTCTCTTGCAGCAATGCAGAACGCTTCTCCTGCAAGACGATTATCTCGTCGATATCGACACTCATGTAACGGTTGCTGATATTTTGTTCTATCTCTTCCCGTCTCTCTTTCAATTCTTTCAAGTCAATCATGATACTTCCTCATTAGGTATTCTATTCAAAGTACAAGGTTATTTATTGCTGGCCTGCTCTTCAAGCAGGCGAAACTTTGCGCTGGAAGCCGATACAGCTGCCATCACCGTAGCATCAAAGAACCCCTCAGCAAGGGCCTGCATCCCTTCGATGGTGGTGCCTCCGGCAGAACAGACCATGGTGGCAAGCTCTATGGGATTTCTATTATCCCTTTTCTGCAGGGCTGCAGCACTCAGGCAGGTTTCACGTGCTATTGCCAGCGCCTGAGGATAGGGGATGCCCTCTTTGACCCCACCCATGGCAAGGGCGTGGAAAAACTGGAACACATAGGCGATGGCCGAGCCGCTGATGCCGGTGAAGGCTGCTATCTGCCCCTCGGGTAGGAGAAAGGCCGAACCGAACAGTTCTGCGATAGCTAGGGCTTCTTCTTTCAGGGAGTCTGATGCCTTCTCACCCGGAGTCACTGCAGTTACAGAGTGTCCCACCTGGGCTGCGAGGTTAGGCATGAATCTCACAACCTCTTCAGTGCCGAGGTTTTCGGTCAGGGTCTCCAAGCTGACCCCAGCTGCTATGCTGATCCACCTCTTTTGCCTTGACCCTGCTTTGCGCAAGAGAGGGTAAAGGGAGGGGAGTACTTGGGGTTTGACCGCAATCAGAAGCAACTCTTCACCTTGAAGCAGTCCTTCCAAAGTAGGGGCAATGGTACAACCGGTGAGGCTGTCCAGCTTGGTCGTGTCGGTGTCATAGATGGTTACGTGCCACTCTTTCTCTGTTATAAGGGCATTTGCAATTGCACTGCCCATATTGCCTGCTCCGATGATTCCTATCTTTTTCATGTCGCTTGCCCCCAGGTGAGTCTGTGTAAGGTCCCGCTCTGCAAGAGGGACGGAAAACTTTGCTGTCTCATATATTCGTATGCTGCTATGGCCACAGTGTTGGAGAGGTTGAGGCTTCTTGCCTCCTTTAGCATGGGTATGCGCACACTCTCCTCTTCATAGCCGATGAGGATATGTTCGCTGATGCCCCGGCTCTCTTTTCCAAATATCAGATAACAATCCCCTTTGGGATAGACCACCTCAGAATAGAGCTGGTGAGCCTTGGTGGTAAAGAAAAAAAGCTTGTCGTCTTGGTGTTTTTGCATGAAGGAGTCGACGCTTTCGTGCTCGATGAGGGTAAGCAGATGCCAGTAGTCCAGCCCTGCACGCCTGAGATGTTTCTCATCCAAGGAGTACCCAAGAGGGTGCACAAGGTGTAAGACTGCACCTATAGCTGCACAGGTACGGGCAATGTTGCCCGTATTTTGGGGTATTTCAGGTTCAAACAGTACAATATGTAGGGCCATGGGCTTTTCCTTCTGCTTGCAAATCTACCACTTAAGTCAAATCCGTACAAGGTATATCAGCCCAAGGCAAGCGTAATAGGGCAAGCTTGAATTGCACCTGTTTATGCTCTAGACTTGCAAAAGTGTTTAGGAGGCGGCTATGTTTGAGGTTTTGAAGGCTTTGTTGTTGGGCGTTGTACAAGGAATTACCGAGTGGCTGCCCATTAGCTCGACAGGACACCTTCTCCTGCTTGATGAATTGATAGTCCTATCCATGAGTCCCAAAGGCAAACAGCTTTTCATGGTTATCATTCAGCTTGCTTCCATCTTGGCTGTCATCATCCTCTACTTCTCGCTACTCAACCCCTTCTCCCCCAAAAAAGACAAACTGGAAAAGCAGAATACCTGGCTCCTTTGGGCCAAAGTGCTTGTAGCGACCATCCCAGCAGGCATTGCTGGTTTTCTCCTTGATGATCTGATGGATACCTACTTGTACAAGTGGCAGGTAATTGTTGCAGCCCTTGCCCTGTACGGGGTGATATATGTGGTGTTGGAGAAGAAGGGAAGGGGGGCAAGGGAGCCAAGGATAACAAGCTTGGAAGCTATCTCCTTCAAGGATGCTGCGGCGATGGGGGCCTTTCAGATGCTTGCCCTCGTTCCGGGGACCAGCAGGTCCGGTTCCACCATCCTAGGGGGAATCCTCTTTGGCATCTCCAGGCCCATTGCCGCACAGTTCTCCTTCTTCATGGCCATCCCTGTCATGGCGGGAGCATCGCTGCTGAAACTGCTGAAGCTCGGCATCACGTATACCAGCGATGAGTATCTGCTGATAGGGGTGGCATTCGTTGCATCTTTCTTGGTCTCGTTAATCTGTATCAAGGCCCTGATAGCCTATGTACGCAAGCACGACTTCTCCATCTTCGGGTTCTATAGGATAGCCCTTGCTGCGGTTGTGACCATCTATTTCCTATCAACAGGACGGTAATATGGCACTTTTAGTTGTTATCTATGTTTCGTTTATCAGTTTGGGGCTTCCTGATGCAGTGCTGGGAAGCGCTTGGCCTGTCATGCATGTCGATCTTGGTCTTCCTCTTTGGAGTGCCGGCATCATAGCGGCCACCACCAGTATCGGAACTGTCATCTCTGCCCTGTTCAGTACAAAGGTCATTGCAAAATTCGGCACCGGTCGGGTAACGCTCATCAGCGTATTGATGACGGCCATTGCCCTGTTGGGCTTCTCCTTCTCCTACAATATCGTCATGCTGCTGATCTTTGCCCTCCCATTGGGCCTTGGGGCAGGATCAGTCGACACCGCATTGAACAACTATGTAGCCTTGCACTATAAGGCGAGGCATATGAGTTGGTTACACAGTTTCTGGGGTGTGGGTGCAAGCATGGGCCCTGCCATTGTTGCCCTAGCTCTCTCTTTGGGCTTCAGCTATAGGGGAGGCTACTTCTCCATAGGGGCTCTGCAACTTGTCTTGGTTCTTGTTCTTACGCTCTCCCTCTCACGCTGGAGAGACAATGAGGTGAAGGAAGTTGGCGAAGAGGCCAAGAGCAACAGGGAGGTCCTGAAGATCAAAGGGGTTCCCTTTGCCCTTCTTACCTTCTTTCTCTACTGTGCCCTTGAGATAGCGACAGGGCTCTGGGCAACGACGTACCTGGTGCAGGTCAAGGGCCTTGCCCCCACCAAGGCCGCACTATGGGGAGGCCTGTACTACATGGGCATCACTGTAGGAAGGATGCTCAGTGGTTTCATCACCTTCCGAGTCTCCAACAACCGTCTGATCTTTGGAGGCTTGGGCATATGCCTTGCAAGCCTGCTGCTGTTTCTCTCCCCCAATGCCAATGTGGCAGGGTTCGCCCTGGTGCTTCTCGGCTTGGGAAGCGCACCCATATTCCCCAGCATGATCCATGAGACACCCAGACGTTTTGGAGTAGGGGCAAGTCAGGCGGTCATAGGACTACAGATGGCGACAGCCTATGTGGGTAACACCGTAATGCCGCCGGTCGTGGGAGCCCTCGCATCAACCATAGGCTTGGTCTGGCTTCCTGTTTTGCAGGCATTCCTAGTTGTGGGTATGATGCTTACTGTAATGCGCTTGACACTGCTGCATAAGAAGAAGAGCTTATAGGGGACCGTTCCCTTCAACAGAAACAAGTAATAATACCGTGGAATTCTCCCATTCATGGAACGGCTCTGTTTCAGGTCTTGAAATAATATAAGGGTCCCTGCCTTGCTATATGAACGGCCCAAGACTATTCTTTGCCTATGATTAGACAATTCCTCTTTCAATAAGGGATAAGTGGATCCTTTTGAACTGTTGAATTTCCTATTCGGGAGAAAATAGTATGGTAACGTATCTGATAATTCTTTTTGTTGTTGTAGCAGTGCTCTTCGGTTCAAGTGCAGCAGGCTTTTTAGCCTTGCGTGTTGTGCTGTGGATAGTGGTGATACTCGCAGTCCTCTCATTTTTAGGTTTCGGTGTTTTCTATTGGAGGGGTCCTTCTGTCCTTGCTTCCCTACCAACCATCACAGCGTATTTTCTAGCCTAGGCTGAACTAGAGGAATATCCTACATCCATTGGCAAATCCAGAAGCCCTGATATGGGTTCTGGGTTTGCTATCACCCTAGACAATGCAGCCTCTTTACGACTCATCGCCTCTCTTTGTATCCTCTTCCAGGTTGGTTGCCTTAAAAACCTGTTGGCCCTTCTTCTGCATCTTGAGAATGACCTTCTCCAACTCCCTTCGTTTCTGAAAGGGATCTTCGAACAGTTCCTCCTGCATGGGCTTCTCTCCATCATAGAGTTGGTAGAGTCCCACCCCGATAAGCCTGACAGGCATACCCTCATGCCATTTCTGGTAGAGCAGTTGTTTTGCATAGGAGTATATCTGCTCTGCACTGTAGATGTTTGCCTTTGGGGTTATCTGGGCACTATAGGTGGAGAAGTCAGGCGCCCTCACCTTAATGCCTATGGTTCTGCCTATCTGCTTCTCCTCCAGGGCACGGAACATAACCTCATGACTCATCTGCAGCAAGGTCTGTTCCAATGCTACAGCGGTATGCACATCCTCAGCGAAAGTGGTTTCAGTGGAGATGGAGTGGCTCTTTGCTTGGCTGGTGAAGACTCCCGGATCGATACCCCTACATGCATGATAGAGAAAGCTCCCCATGGAATTCCCAAAGATGGATTGCAGCGAGATGAGGGAGTACTGACGTAGTTCTGCTGTCGTGGTGATATGCTTACGGGCCAACAGCTTTTGGGTGACCTTACCCACACCCCAAAGCTTCTTCAGCCCTACCGCATCGATGAAGTCCACTTCCCTTCCAGGGGAGACCCTGCAAAGCCCGTCGGGCTTGTCATAGTCACTAGCCATCTTGGCTATGAAGTGTGATGGCCCTATTCCAACTGATATGGTCAGCCCCGTCTCCTCTTTTACCCTCTGTTTCAAGAGAACAGCCGCCTCTCTCGGAAGCCCATACAGGCGCCGAGTTCCGCTCATATCAAGAAAAGCCTCATCGATGGAAATTTGTTGTACTGAGGGGCAGAAAGATCGGCAGATCTCCATGACCGTCTTGCTGACTTGGCTGTAGCGCTGCATGTTTGGCTTGATTACTAGCACCGAGGGACATAACTGCAGAGCCCGATTCATAGGCATGGCGGAGTGCAAGCCGAATTTTCGCGCCTCATAGGAGGCCGCTGCCACCACACTCCTTGGGCCCAAACCCCCTATTACCAGGGGCTTGCCTGCTAAGGATGGGTTGTCATGCTGTTCGACAGAAGCATAGAAGGCATCCATGTCAACGTGGAAGATTACCTGTTCCACCTTCACGCCACCGGTGGGCGATAGGTGCGTTTCCCCTCTTCGCCTTTGCGCTGTAGCGCAAGAACGATGAGGGTCTCTAGCACCGTTTCCATCGAATACCCCGCACTCTGCATAATAAGAGGGTAGTGACTCTTTGCAGTCATCCCCGGGGAGGTGTTGATCTCATTGAGATATATCCTCTCCCCTGAGACGAAAAAATCAATGCGGGCGTACCCTTCACCCCCAATGGATCTGAAAGCCTGTCTGGCATAGAGGCGAATCTGTTCCTCGATAGCTTTGCTATAGGTGGAGGGGAGGCAGAGGTATGCGCTGTCCACACGAGTATATTTGTACTCATAGCTGAGGAAATGGTTGTCCTTTTTGCCTGGATCCACCACCAAGGCAGGACCTGCTACCACGAGTTCTCCCTCCCTAGTTTCCAGCAGGGCACACTCCAGTTCATCCATAGATTCTATGAGGGTCTGCACCAGCACGATTGCACTGTGCTCTCTGGCTTCTAGGACAGCTTGCTCTAACGTTGTTCCATCAGGGGAGCGAAGGGCAGAAACTCCCAGAGAGGAGCCGCTGTCCTCAGGCTTGATGAAGAGTGAGGGGCCTACCTTCTTCTGTAGTATCCGACAGGCTTCTGTCCATCGGGATTTTGTGGAGGCATGAGACAACGCTTCTTTTTTTTCGTGTGAGGAAATCCAGGGGGGAGAAGCATCAGATTTTCCCTCCAACCAAAGCAGAGCCTCTCTGTCCAAAGCAATAGAAGGTACCGTTGGGATGCCTTCCATAACAAAGAGTTTTGTAGCTTTCTCCTTATGCATGCCAATGGCGCTACTGAGGGTGTCGCATCCGCATAGGGGGATATTGGCCAGCATGCAGAGGCCCTGCAAATTCCCATCCTCCCCACCAAAGCCGTGCGTTACGGCAAAAGCTGCATCCAAGGGAAGTTTTTCTCCCATACAATAGATGCCTAGGGCAGGGGCGATCGTCAAAGGATATTCTGTTTGGATACTCGGGGGTATCTCTTCTGACTTCTGGAGGAACCACCGTCCTTCTAGGGTGATGGCTATGAGGTGGATTGTGTGTCCTAGATTGGCTAAAGGCTTGAGGACCCCTTTGGCACTGTTGACCGAAACCTCATGTTCACCTGAACGTCCCCCGTAGATAAGAGCGATATTCATCGCCTCCCCCCTTCCTTTTTTTTCAACAGAGTACGCACAGTCTGCTCTTCATCCCATGCTCGTTTACCTTTGTCCCCTTCAATGGTAGCCTCATGACCCTTGCCTAAAAAGAGCAGGGTGTCACCGCTCTCTGCGATATCTATTGCCCTTTGTATGGCTGTTGTGCGGTCCTCTATCTCCTCTATTATACAACTGGTGTTTTCCATCTGCGATCGGATATCCTTAAAGATTAGGGCGTTGGGCTCCCCTCTAGGATCCTCCTCGGTGAGGATGATCCTAGAGGCATGCTGAGAAGCAATACGGCCCATGAGGGGCCTTTTTAGGGTATCACGCTCGCCAGCTGAGCCGAAAAGCGCGATGATATTTCCGTCCTTGCCTGTTTTTTTCATATGGGAGAAGAGCTGTTCATATGCATCAGGGGTATGGGCAAAGTCAATGATGACCCGTATGCCTAAGGCATTCTCTACCGTGATCATCCTTCCCTCAACTCTCTTGAGGGTTGCCAACAGAGGAAGCAACTTCTCTGCATCCTCTTTCAATATAAGCGAACAGGCGAGAGTGGCGAGCATCGCATTGCTTGCAAGGCAGGGAAGGGTCAAAGGGGTGCTGATGGTTGTCCCTTTGCACTGTACATCAATTGTACCCATATCGTTTACCCTTGTAGTGAAGGGGAGTGTCTTCTCCAGCAGATAGGAGTAGCTGAAAGGAGGCAAGGCATCCAGGAAAAGGGCCCTGTAGGGGTTCTGCCTGGTGGTAAGGAAGGTCCCCCCCGGCTGCAACGCCCTCACTAGGTTGCACTTTGCCTCTACATAGGCCTCCTGACTTTTATGGAACTCCAGGTGCTCGCTGCTCAGGGTCGTGACCAGAGCGAGAGAGTATTCGATGGTAGCAAGGCGGTCATGTTCCAGACTCAAGGCATGGCTGGTGCACTCAAGGATGACGTGGCTGAGGTTGTTCTCTTTACAGCGGTAAAGGAAGGCGTGCAACTGGTCAGCTTCAGGAGTGCTCTGGCGGTAGGGGGTAGGGCGCTTTGTCTCTCCGTCGTCCATGCTAACTGTCCCCAACAGGCCGACCTTGCACCCTTTTTTCTGTAGCATCTGGTAGAGGTACTCGCTCGTAGTGCTTTTGCCGTCGGTGCCGGTGACGCCAATGACCTCAAGGCTTCTGCTTGGCCAGCCGTAGAAGGCGGCACACATACGGGAAAAGAGCGAACGGGGTGTATCGGTCTGATAGTATAGGATATGTTTGTGCTTGTGCTTTACCTCTTGGGTGCTGAAAATGCAGACAGCCCCATGTGCTATGGCATCATCAATATAGAGGTCACCTTGTGTATGGAGGCCTGGGAAGGCAAAGAACACACTTGATCCCACGCACTCTTTGGAATGATAGCAAATCTTCTTGATAGTAGGGGAAGTATCAAGATGGGGCTCTTCGATGCCTATAGCGTTCAACAGACCCAAAAGAGTATTCATGCAGATATCGTAACAGGGAAGGGGTGGGCATGCAACTGCTAGTGGAGTTGCTCCTCATTTTTTGCTATGCTGTTGGTAATAGGCTTGCTCTCATGCTATAACAGTAGTAGTGATTATCATAAGGGTGATTTTACCCTCAAGGCAGATGCATGAAACGATTCATATTTATTCTCTGTTGCACAGTACTTTGCATCCCCTCTCTATCATCTGTTCCTCTTGTATCCAACGAGAGGGTTCTTCTGCAGACCGAAAGGGGTACTATAGCGATGGGTTCTGCCGGTGTCGCCCTCGCTTCATCCCCTTCCTCATTTTTATTCAATCCGGCCCTGCTCTATGTACGAAAACAGGAAAAGAGTTTTTTTACCCTTACAGGCAGCTACCACGACTCGATACAACCTGCCAACTTCCAGGACAATCTGGCAAACCCCCTGATGCAAAATCCCTTTACCCATCTGAGTGTCTCCTTTAGTGGCAACAATGTTGCCCTCACACTCCAGAACCAAGTTTCGCTCAATGATCGTGAGGAGGGTAGCGGGTTCACCCGCTACCGCGGTCGGACCGACACCTTGCTGCAACTTGATTGGGCAACAGGACGTTCATTCTTTGCCTTTGGCCTGAATGTAAAGGCATTAGCAGTATCAGAGCGTTATCCGCTGGATTTAAGCCATGACCGTATCATATCGGATTTCATTGTCCAGACCACCTTGGGAAAGTTTGAAAACAGAGAGAGTGAGGCCTTCATCTCGGTGGGCATAGGGCTTTTGCTTGACTATGACTGGTTTAAGATGGGAGTGACAAGTGAGAACTTTGCCTATGCCCTAGGAGCCGGATCTTTGCAGATAAGTGCGGATGCAATCTTAAAGACCTTGGATTGGGGGTTCTCTTTCAGCAGCCCCACCTATGATTCGGACAACATCCTCCATCTTTTCAAGCTGCAGGCAGCCTTGGACCTTGTCGATCTCTGGTCAGAAGAGCATAGGGAGATCAGGATGGGTTTTGATCTGAAGCTGCAGTTGCTGCCCTCTTGGTCTGTAAGCCTGAAAAGTGGATACAGGGAAGAGAAAACCATTTCTGGCGACTTGCTGCGGTTTGATTTCTCCAAGGGAACTCATACTATGGGCCTCTCTGCACAGTTAGGGGCTTTCACCCTCGACCTTGCCTTTGAGGTTCCCATAGCCCGGTATAGGGGAGACTCAAGTGATGATAGACTGGTCGAAGGTGTTTTGGCCCTCAGCTTTTCCTTATGATCGTCATCTTTTGGCCAATTGGGAACAAAACTGCAATTGACCATACTTGACACTCCAAACGGTGAGCTATATAGTCAAACGGTAGATTGTTGTAACCGTAAGGAGTAAAGTATATGTCCAAAGCACATAGAGGTAGTGGTATCCGCGAGGAATATAACCATGGACGGGGCACTTGCCCAGTTTGTAAGCGAACTCAAATAAAGATTCTGTATGAAGCCACCGTCGATGGTGAGAAGGCAAAAGTTTGCAAAGCATGCAATGCCACTATCAAGGCTGCTGCAGCAAAATAACCGTTAAGGGTTTGTATGTGAGACTGTCCTAGCTGGCAGTCTTTTTTTTCCTTTTTTTAGACAGAGGAGCAAGGGTGAATCTTTTAGGACGCAAGGTCTACTTCGTAGGCATAAAAGGAACAGGCATGGCCTCACTGGCTGTCCTGCTCAAGGCCTCTGGCGCCCTTGTGTCGGGCTGTGATACTGATGAACAGTTCGCAACCGATGAACTTCTTTCCAGTCGTGGCATCGTCTTCCAAAAGGGGTTCGACTCTTCTCTTTTGGATCGTGATGTCGATATGGTCATCCACAGCACAGCCTATAGCCTTGCAGTGCCTATCCTAGCCGAAGCTGTGCGTCTTGGCTTGGCCCTATACTCCTACCCCCAATTTCTCTCATATCTTTCAAAACAGAGTGACAGCTATGCAGTGGCTGGAACCCATGGCAAGACCACCACAGTGGCCGTTGCTTCCTACCTGTTGTCCACTGGTACGCTCAAGGCCTTCCCTTTTTACAGTATTTTCGGCTCGACGGTGAAAGGCCTCTCTCTTCCCTTCTATCAGGGCAGTGAGTGTGCCCTGTTTGAGGCCTGCGAATATCAGGACCATTTCCTCTCCTATCAGTTGCGTGGGGCTTTGGTAACCAATATAGAGCTTGATCACCCTGATTATTTCTCCTCTGTCAAAGAGGTGCAGAAAAGCTTTGAATTGTTTGTGGACAACCTCGCCATTGGGGGATTCCTCATCTGTTGCAGCGACAACCCGGGCTCAAAAGGTCTCGCGTCCTATGCAAGGGAGAAAAGGGGGGACCTGACCGTCATGACCTATGGCTTTGATGAGGGAGGGCCTTTTCGCATCATCAAGAGCAGCTATGAGGAGTCGTACTCCCTCTCCTGCCTTGGGGGGGTGAGCTTCACCCTTGCTGTGCACGATCGGGCCCTGGTAGGCAACTACGTGGGCTCTGTCGTCCTTAGTCTTGCGATGATACTTGATAAGGAGAACCCCAAGCTCTATCTGGAGGAGGGGACTCTGATAACGGCTGAGATAATCCCCACACTTGTAGGGATGCTCAGTAAAAAGCTCGCCTCTTTTCCCGGGGTAGTGGGAAGATGTGACCTGATGAAAGAGGAGGGTGAGGTACTGTACTTTGATGACTATGCCCATCACCCTACCGAGATCATGGCAACTTTGGCAGAACTGCACGCTCGCTATCCCAACAGGCCGATTTTGGTGATATTCTCACCCCATACTGCAAGCAGGACCAAGAAGATGCTCAAGGATTTTGTCCTTGCGCTTGGCATGGCCGACCGCCTTATTGTGCAGAGCTGTTACAGCTCTGCACGAGAGGATAGTTCCTCAAAAGAGGATATGGGTGCGGTCCTCGCCCTAGAGATGGGCAAAAGGGTCATGAGGACGACGCGCTGCCGTCTCCAAGCTAGCGTCTACGCCGAAGGCGATGACGAGGCTGTAGCGATAGCCAGCCGCTGGTTGCAACCCCAGGATTTGTGTATTACGATGGGTGCTGGTAACAACCGAGCCC
>CAYSIH010000005.1:0-13784 GCA_964431005.1 uncultured Sphaerochaeta sp.
TTTACGATCTCAACATACTGTTGCTGGGCAACTGTCAGCTCTTCAATTCTCATTGAGGGATCGAGCTTGAAATCTATGCCTGTCCTCTCGAAAAGCTTATACGTTTCTTCAATCATCCGACTTTTGTTTTGCCAGATCCCTTTACCATACATGGTGTCATTGCAAAGGAAAATATTCTCAGCAATGGAGAGGTGAGGGATCAGGGCAAACTCTTGAAGCACAATTGAGATGCCCTTTTCACGGGCATCTTTGGTAGAGGTACAGTGAAGTTCTTCTCCTTCATAGATAATCTGCCCCTCGGTTTGGGTATGTACTCCTGAGATTATCTTAGCCAATGTAGATTTTCCCGCACCATTCTCCCCTATGAGTGCTAGAATCTCCCCTTCATATATTTGGAAGGAAATATCTTTGAGAGCTTGAACAACCCCAAATCTCTTTGAGATGTTATCCACTTCAACAAGTGGCCTTTTGTTCATTGTTTCGCCTCCTTCATTGCTATGGCTCTTCCTGGGCAACCTGTAGAGTTTGCAAGTTTCAAAGGGAGGAACACAAAATTATATCCTCTGGTTTCCAGTTTTGACAGGTTGACAAGACCTTCAATGAACACCAGGTTTTTACCAAGGGAAAATTGATGCAGGGCTGCTCCACCGTTGGAGGCTCCCATGCTTGGAGAATCGATTGCAAAGCATTTGATCCCTTTTGATTGCAAGTAATCTATGGTCTCAATCGAAGGGACTGGCCACCCTGGAGCGTTCTTTAGAACGATAGGACCAAGTGCATATTTTTCATGTTGGTCGGGTGAATCGAGGAACAGATCCCAATCTGTGCGGAAAGCCACGATGGTGTCCCTTGTAAGCTCCCCATGCTTTTTTTCCCAATCCTGTATGAAGGTTGGGGGGATTTCTGGACTGATACCATCATCTGTTTGTGAGCGCAGTGCAGTTACGTCTATGACTGCCAACTCGCCCATTAGGGACGCAAGGTCGATGGTGTCGCCATAATAGGATGGACCTGTGTTCTCTTCAGGGCGAATGAAATGTGCAGGTGCATCACAGTGGGTACCCGTATGCTCATCCATGATAAAGTAATTGGTCTGATATCCATCTCCAGCGGAGAAAGATTGCCAGGGCTTGTGGTCAAAAACATGATGGGTTGGCCAATAGACTGGGCTATCCATCGAAAAAGTCATTGACAAGTCCACTATTTCGGAAGGAACTGTTGTTTTTTTGGACATGTGTTTACATCCTTTCTATGGAATTGATGAAATGAAAAATATGGAGATGGAAGCCCATCTCCATATCGAGTGAAAACAATTACATCTTCAATTCGTTAGGATAGACGTTGTCTTCAAGAATCGGCTCCACTTCAAGAACATTTTCAGCTGTCACCAAGATGGTGTCAACAACAATCTTCTTGTCAAAGGGCTGTCCGGTCAGGAATGCATATGTTGCCTTGAAAGCTTCCCGTCCCATGGTTACAGGCTGCTGCATTGCTGCTGCAGAAATTTTTCCTGCCTTGATAGCTTCGACTGTCTCAGGACTTCCGTCAAAACCTACATGGATGAGTGTGTTGGTAACTCCAGCGGTATCCTTTGCAGGCATAACTCCGAGGTTTGCTTCATCATGCTGGGTGAACAGGCCAACCAGGTTCGGTTTGGAAGCAAGGATATCCTGCGCAAGGTTCATTGATTCACTTCTGGTATAGTCTTTACACTCCAAAAGGGTGGTAACCTTGAAGTTAGTTCCAGCTAAGGCATCGGTAAAGCCCTTGGTGCGGTCTTTTCCGTTCTGTCGTGCCTGGGAGATTGCGATGATTGCGACTTCGCCGCCTTTTACGTTTCTCTCTTTGGCCACTTTGAGGAAATGTTCTCCAGCAGTCAGCGCGCCCTTGGTATTGTCTGTAGCCACAAAAGCTGTGTACGTGCCAGAATCAGTACCAATGTCACAGATGATTACAGGAACCTTGTTCTCTGCTGCCAGTTCAAGAACTGCAGGGCAGGATGCTGAGTCGGTAGGGGAGATGATGATAGCATCGATTCCCGAGACGATCAGGTCCTGGGCATTCTGGAACTGGGTTGCAGCGCTCAGCTTGGAGTCTGAGTTGACGATGGTTACATTGGGAACCAGTGCAGCCTCATCCCTAATACCATCTGCAATGTCCTTCCAGAAGGGGATGTGGAGTGCGGGAGTCATGTACGCGATACGGTACCCTTGTTCTTTTGGTGCCGCTTCTTTTTGTGCCGCTGCAAACACCATGGTGGTAGCGAAAACAGCCAGTAACAAACCTATTGCCAGTTTCTTTTTCATAAACAGGCCTCCTTTTTAAACTTGTACAAATTATGATGCAATTCTTGTGCCAAGTGTAATTAAAGCACTGATTAGCATACTTATGTTGATAATAGTCTGTTTTACTCTGTATGAATGGGTAAAAAATACCCGCAGAAAGAGGATTAATGGGGAAAAATTCCCCGTTTGGAAAAATTGACTTTCCTCTTGAATTAACCCTATACTAGTCAGACATGAAGTATAAAATTCTCATTATTGACGATGAACAGTCAGTATGCCTATCTCTTAGTGAAATTCTCCAAGAGTATGGTTATGATGTAAGTTTTTGTATGCACGCTACGCAAGTCCTGCCTCTGCTGGCCAAAACCAAGTTCAATCTTGTTTTGCTGGATATCAGGATGCCGGAGATGAGCGGTGTTGAGCTATTGAGAAAAATCAAGCAGGTCTCGTCTGAAACCGCTGTAATCATTATAAGCGGGTATGCCTCCATCGATGATGCGGTAAAGGCAATGCGCTTTGGTGCCTTGAACCTATACCAGAAACCTCTGGAGCTTTCACGCCTTCTTGAAGAGATAGCGCTGCTGAGAGAGGCAACAGGGAAAATCAAGCTGATCGGCGATCAGGCTCTGTATGAATCAAGCAACCCCGGCATGCTAAGTTTAACGGAAAAAATCTCCAAGGTGGCACCTACCGATGCGACAGTCCTCATCACCGGTGAAAGCGGGACGGGAAAGGAACTTGTCGTACAATCTTTGCATCTTCTCAGCGATCGCAGCGACAAGCCGATGCTCTCGGTAAACTGTGCGGCTATTCCTGACACTCTGCTGGAAAGCTATATGTTCGGTCATGAGAAGGGTGCATTTACCGATGCCAGAGAACAGCACAAGGGCCTGTTTGAAGAAGCGGGTGAAGGTACAATCTTTCTGGATGAAATAGGGGATATGTCCTTGAAATCCCAAGCTAAGCTTTTGAGGGTTCTCCAGGAGGGGACGTTTTTCCGTATAGGAGGGACTACCGAACTGATGTCCAAGGCACGCATCATTGCTGCCACCAACTGTGATTTGCAACAAGACATTGCAGACAAGAAGTTTCGAGCAGACCTCTTTTACCGGCTGAGTGTGGTGACGCTTCATATCCCTCCCTTGCAGGAGCGACGCGAAGATATCATTCCTTTGGCATATCATTTCATCAATGAATTCAATGCAAAATACCAGAAGAACATTAAATACTTCGATAAGGATGTCCAGTCGATGCTCTATACCCATTGCTGGCCGGGGAATGTCAGGGAATTGAAAAGCCTGATGGAAAGGCTCTGTATCTTCAGTACTTCAGAGACTGTCAGCTTGAACGACCTGCCTGAGCAGTACTTGAGCAGTACCCATGTACCTGCCAAGAATGCCCTGATCTCTAAATACGATGAGATGACAAAGTCCATTATCGTTGAAGCGATGAACCTCTCTCTAGGGGTGAAGAAAGATGCCGCTACGATGTTGGGCATAGACCGTAAGACTCTCAATGCGAGGCTTCGCAAATATGGTATAGAGTCATGATGGAGAAAAGGGAGCCACTTTTGGAAATGCAGGATATCAACGTATTCTACGGGGACATGCATGCTTTGAAAGGGGTGGACTTCAACCTTTTCAAAGGTGAGATTCATGCCCTAACCGGTGAACATCGTGCAGGCAAATCCACCTTGATCAAGATTCTCAGTGGGGCAGTACAACCCCGATCAGGATCCATTTTCATCAAAGGAAAGAAGGTGGGCCCCTTTACGCCGAAGACAGCGATGAGGCATCGGATAGGTACAGTTTATCAGACACCTTCCATAATTCCAGATCTCGAACCCTTGGAGTTTATCTTTACCCATCAGTTTCCCACATCCCTTGGCCTGATAACCCACAAGAGAATGGAGCAAGCCCTGAGAGCTTTGATGGAGAAATACAATCTCTCATTCGATCTGCATACAAAAATTAGAAATCTTCCCCCAGACCAACAGGTCCTTGTTGAATTCATGCGTGCCCTCATCATAGATCCTGAAATCTTGATTCTCGATGACTTTACTAACAAGCTGACACCCAACGAGATGCAGAAAATCTATCAGATCATCTCCATGCTTAAGAAACAGGGTTGTGGAATCATCTACGTCTCCCATGACATCCAGGAGGTTATCAAACTCGCTGATAGGGTTACCATCCTCAATCAGGGAAGGCGTCTTGAGACTGATTTGGTAACAAATCTTGATAGCGTCCGTCTCTATGAGCTGACCTACTCCTTTACCATAGATCAGATGCAGACCGAACAGTTGGATAAGCTGCAACTGTTCAATAATAGTATCAGAAAGATAATTCAGGAGATCCCTCTAGGCATTCTTATCCTTGATAATGACAGGAAAATCCAGACAATGAACTTGCTCGCCAAGAGGATATTGGATTATGACTTTAGTGCCACCAGTTCCAGCTCGTGGTTCCTGCACTATCTTGAGAAGGTGTTTCCAAACCACCATGAGGAGATTCTTGATTCCATTACCAAAGGAAAAAATGCAAAATGGAGAGGCGTGGAGACTGACCAGAACAATACCTTGGAGGTACAGGTCAGCCCTATCAAGGATGATAGGCTAACTGTAATCGGCACCCTCATCATCCTTCAGGACAATACCCTTGATGATAGTCTGGAAGATTATCTGATGAAAAGCGAGAAGTTCGCTTCCCTTGCCGAGGTAGCTGTAGGAGTGGCCCATGAGATAAACAACCCTTTATTTGCCATCAAGAACTACCTTGCCCTCATATCCATGAAAAATGAAAACCTCTATATCAAAGAGAAGATCCAGACGATTGACCTTGAACTGGATCGTATTGTGCGTACTATCTCGTCCCTGTTGGATTTCTCCAAAATCCAGACAGACAGCTTTCAAAGCGTTAATATTTCAGCCTTGGTAGAAGACGTCCTTTTGCTATTGAACCACCGTCTCAATGCGAAACATGTGCGCATCATTAAGCATATAGAGGCAGATGTAATCATTCAAAAAGGGATGGACGATAAGCTCAAGCAACTGTTCATCAATCTTTTTGTAAACAGCATAGATGCGGTACTCGACTTTGGCCAGATACATGTTGAGCTATATGCGACCAAGACAGTCGTAGTGGTGAAGGTTAAGGATAACGGCAATGGTATTCCCGAAGAGATCCGAAAGAAAATATTCGAACCTTTTTATAGCACAAAGGTAAACAAATACAATACGGGCCTCGGCCTGGCCATTGCCAAGCATATCGTTGACTCTCATCAGGGAACCATTGATATCTTGGATGATAAGGAGTATAAGACCTGCTTGTGTGTGAAGATTCCCCTCTGATCCTACACAGTTAGGGTCTGCTCACAAGCCTTTCTGCAAACACCCTATGGGCAGGCTTCTTTCTCAGGGTCCTGCTGAACAGTCCCGAATGCTTGTGGTAGGACTCATCCGAATCAACCAGCTTGAAGTAGTAGGCTTCAGTGATGGGAAGCTTCTCTATCGCATCGAGGTACGCTTCCATCCTGGTCGCATGATAGGAAGGATCGGTCAGTTCAAATTCCGAGCTCGGTCCTCCAAACTCTGAAACTACAATAGGGACACCCTTTGGAAGGACAGAGAGATAGGCCTCCCAGTTTTCCGCATCGTCGTAGAGATGGATATCCAACAGGTCAAAGCTCGCATGTTCGAACACATATTCCACATGCGCTTTGGTGTTGAGCTTTGCATATGCCTCCCTGTCACGTCCGATCTTTTGGAACAGGGCTTGCCTTGACCAGTTTTTTGCCAGCTGGATTTGGGAAAGATTGATTTCGTGATAGGTTCCATTGAAGCGTTCGTTCAACGGATAGAGACGGGTAATCCCACCTAGGACAACCTCTGTTTGTGGGGCATGTTGCTGCACAACTTCATAGAGCATGTTTGTGTAGCGGACAAAGCTCTCAATGGCTTGCCTTTCGGTGTAGCCGTCACTTCCTGCCTCCCACTCATTGCCGAATTGGATCTTGTCGATGTTGTCATATCTTGTCACCAAAGCTTCAAAGAAAGCCCTCAAAGCTCCCTCATCAAAAAGGTTCCCATCAGAAGGAAGGCATGCCCAGGTTGGGCCCACACTTGCTATGGTGAGGAACACCTTGATGTTGTGATCTTTGGCAGCTTGCATTCGCTTGTCCATAGGCTCCCAAAAGAATGACCCTTGTTCAGGTTCCCTGTCTCTCCAGTCAATGGCTATCCTCAGCCTGTCGATCGACAGCTCTTCCATCTTTTCGAAGGTAAAGGCCCTCTGCCTCTCATTGGCAAAGGGAGGAAAGGAGAGCCCTGCCCTGATAGTCGTCTGGTCGAATACAGAATATGAGCCAGACTTTTTCTGTACTGTCTCTTCGGATTTGCCCGAAGCAACCAAAGGGTGGGGCAGTAGGAGCAAAAAAAGAAGTTGCAGTACGATGAAAAAAATGAGTCTTGATGGAACTGGTAGCCTTGAAGCGAGAGAAGCTGTTGTTTTTGTCATCGGCAAGCACTCCTTTGTCTGTCTAAGTCGTTAGAGCCGTGGAGGAATAGAGAAAGGACGGCACTATGCCGTCCCTTCAATATTCCTAGCTTGCATCCAGATCTACGTGTACCACTCAAAGCAGTTCTTCTCAGCCAACTCTGTGGCAAAACGAGGCAGTGTCCGTATCGGATAGACCTCATTGTGGCGTTCATGCTCCAGCAGGGGAGTCACAATCCTCCAAGATTCGGTGATCTCCCGCATGGTGGGAAACAGGCTCTTGTCCCCCTGCAGTATCTTCTGCAGAATCTGCTCATACGCTTCTGGTGTGTTGGCTCCGAAGGTCTCTGCCTGGTTGAAACGGAACCGTACAGGCTTGGATTTCCAAGAAGTATTGGGTTGTTTCAAGTTGACGCTGATGTCTATGGTCAGTTCCGGATGGATGTTGATGATGACCGCATTCTCTGCAATGCTCTGGTCGTGCATGACATCTTTTGTAGTGTTCTTGAACTTCACATAGATGAGGCTTTTGGCCTCAGACTGCATTTTGCCAGTACGTACATAAATGGGGATATTTGCAAAGAGGTAGGTGTTTACATAGAGTTTGAGTGCTGCATAGGTAGGGACATCAACTACGTGCCCACTATTAGCACCTAAAGACTCATACCTTCCCATGGAGAACTCCTCGATGGGAGAGATTGCCTTCAGCACTTTTACCTTTTCAACAGCTATGTCTTCTGAGGTGAGGGATGCAGGTTCATTCATTGTGAGGTAGGTGATGATCTGCATGATATGGTTTTGGATAGTGTCACGTACCACCCCGATCTTCTCATAGAAACCGAGGCGTTGGTCCACCCCATGGGTCTCGTCAAAAATAATCTGGATGCTTTCGATGGAGTCCTTGTCCCAAATGCTACGGATGATGTCGTTGTGGAAGCGCATGATGAGCAGGTTCTGCATGAACTCCTTGCCCAGATAGTGATCGATCCTAAAGATCTCCTTGTCTTCGAAAGCCGTTTCCAGGATTTTGTTATACCGGACAGCAGAATCAAGGTCAAAGCCAAAGGGCTTCTCCACTACAATCTTCTTTGTCAGGGTGCAGATACAGTCCATAGAGGCATCAACCTCCTGGATCTGATGGATAGCCTCTTCATAAAGTGATGGTTGCAGTGCAAGGTAGTAGATAAGCTCAACACTCTCCTTATCGACAACCATGGACTTGAGTTTTTCAGTCAGGTTGGACGTGGCCTTGGGGTCCGCCATATCGTAAGGAAGATAATCCAGATGCTTAAGAAATGCCTGGGGAACCTTTTTGTCGATGATGGTGTCGACAAAAGTAGTACGGTCCTCAAACCTTCTTCCCAAGGCCAGTATATCAAATTCAAAACCCTTCCCGATGAGTTGCTCATATGCAGGATAGAGTTTCTTTAAAGCCAAATCTCCAGTACCACCATACTGTACTATGATTCTTTTCATTAGGTTACTCCTCGATGTCAGTGATGATATGTACAGGAAAGTCCTGTTGGAAAAAGAAGGAGCAGGGAAGGGTCTCTGCACCCTCCTTGTTGCCAAGCAGCCTGCTCAAGGCATCTCGTTTGCCTTCCCCAAGTGCTAGCAGGTAGATAGGAGTCTTATGAGCATGGTCCAAAAACCCTCTGTAGGTGAAGGTGACCCTCTCATTTGGGGGTTTTGGGGAGTTTGTGACAAGAGAGGTCTGCCCTCTCTCTTCTGAAGGATAGGATCCAGGAAATAGGGAGGCTACATGTCCGTCTTCACCAATGCCAAGATAGATGAGGTCAAATTGGGTTTGATCATGTTCTAGCAGGGGTTTGCCCACTTTAGGCACTGTCAGGCTACTCCTTGCAAACCTCTTGTCCTCAATGGCCTTGTCCAGGCCCGCATCAAGCAGGGTATCAGCGTTCAATTCACCGCTGAGCCTCTCGTCAAGGAGGTAGAGTCTGAGTCGTTTGAAGATGGAATCATCCAAGCCAAGCATGCCTTGGATGATGTGGCTCACACTTCTTCCGCCTGGAAGACCGATGTGAATCAGTTCATCTTTTTCCTTTGCTACAGCTTCTATGTGGGTACGAACGAGCTGTTCCAGTTCATTTGTTCCATGTATTTTCAGTTTCTTCATGTTCCAAATATACTCAATTAAAGGTGAGGAGGACAGGGGTAGGCATTAGGGTAACAGCAAATAGGCTTAATCCTTGCTTGTTTCCATCTTTTCCTTTGCAATTGCCAGCATCAGTTTGATGCGGTTTTCCTGATTCACATGGGTTGCTGACGGATCATAGTCGATAGGTACAATATTCGCATCGGGAGCCTTCTCTGTCACTGTCCTGATCATACCCTTGGCACAAATATGGTTGGGAAGACATCCAAAGGGTTGGGTGCAAACGATGTTCTTGTATCCTATGTGGACCAGTTCCAGCATCTCAGCTGTAAGCAGCCACCCCTCTCCCATCTTAACCCCATAGTCGAGGATCCCTTCATTTAACTGTCTCATCTCCAGATAGGTGGAAGGGACAGTGAAGCATCCCTGCTTTCTTATTGCCTCAAGGGACATCTTCTCTACCATGAATAATAATTTCATTACAAACTGGGTAAAATGAGAGGAGAGAAACCTTCCTCCATAATATTTTCGGTCGGTGATGGCGTTATCAGCACCATAGTAAAGAAAGCCCATCATGGAGGGGATCATTACCTCACAGCCTTGGTCCTCTAGGAATTGTTGGAGGCTGTTGTTTCCCAAGGAGGAGTACTTCATGTAGATCTCCCCTACGATGCCCACCTTAATCTTCTCCACCCTCTGGATTGGGATCTGAGCAAACTCTTTGGCAATGGCATTGAGGTTGCGCTTCATCGCCCACCCGATGTAGCCGCTATTATTTGCAAACTTTTTCGAGAGGTAGGTTATCCACTTTTCAACGAGGGCATCAGCATCCCCTTTGGTAAGCTCATAGGGACGGACCTGGTTGGCGAGGGTCATCAAAAGGTCCCCATAGACAAAGGCTGCATACGCTTGCAAGAGCATGAAGGGGGTTAGTTTGAAACCCGGGTGATCCTCCATTCCCTTGAGGTTGGCGCTGATGACAGGGACTTGCTCCATCCCACAACGTTTCAAAGCTTTTCGTAGGAGAAAGATGTAGTTGCTTGCCCGACATCCACCACCGGTCTGGCTTATTATCAGAGCTGTCTTGTTCACATCATAGAGCCCGCTTTTCAAGGCATCGATCATCTGACCTATGACCAGCTGTGCCGGGTAGCAGATGTCGTTATGCACATACCTGAGCCCCTCGCGGATGACGTTGGGGCCTTGGTTGTCCAAGAGGACCGCTTTGTACCCATGGTTGATGAAGACTTCCCGTACCAGGGCAAAATGGAGGGGAGCCATATTGGGGATGAGTATTGTATACTCCTTCTTCATCGCTTTGGTAAAAGAAACTGCCATTATCGATTGTCCTCCTCAAGTGCCGCTAACAGGCTTCTTATACGAATCTTTACTGCCCCGAGATTTGTTATTTCATCAATCTTTATCTGAGTATATATCTTTTCACTATCATGCAGGATGTCCCTGATCTCATCACTGGTCACTGCATCTAGGCCACAGCCAAAGGAGACCAGATGTATGAGATTAATGTCTTTTTGTGAGATGATATACCTGGCAGCATCGTAGAGACGCGCATGGTAGGGCCACTGGTTGAGGACCTTTCGACTCTCCTTTTTCATCTTGTGAGCTATGGTGTCTTCACTGATGACGGCACACTTGCACTGCAGGAGCAACTGGTCGATACCATGGTTGACCTCACTATCCAGATGGTATGGCCTACCGGCCAAAACGATGATAGGCCACTTTTTTTCCCTGGCATTTTCAATGATGGTCTCTCCTTGGGCTCGTATTGCCTTAAGATAGGTTTCATGTGCCTCGTAGCCTCGCTTACAAGCCTCCCTAATCTCCTTATTGGGAATACCGTAGGGTTTTCCCAAGACGGAATAGAGCCGTTTGGGCAGGAAGGAGCGCTCTGATAGGGAGAGATAGTCCTTTATGAAGGTTACACCCTCATCATTGAGGGAAGGGATATTGTTTTTCAAAACTTCAGGATAGTAGGCTATTACCGGACAGTTAAAATTATTGTCTCCCTTATGTTCGTCTATATTATAGCTGCTGCAAGGGTAGAAGATGGTCTTTACTCCCTTCTCCAAAAGGTATTGGATATGGCCGTGCATAAGCTTGGCAGGATAGCAAACCGTATCGCTGGGAATGGTGGACTGTCCGTCTAGGTAGGTCTGTCTGGTAGAGGGAGGTGATACTACCACCTCAAAGCCCAGGAAGGAGAAAAATGTATGCCAAAAGGGTAGTTGTTCCATGAAATTCAGCTGGAAAGGAAGACCAATGCTCCCTCTCCTGTTTTTTACTGGTTTGAACTGAGCGAGATACTGCTGTTTGAAGGCATAGATATTCAGCTCTGTGGGGTCACTGATGAAGCTTTCAGGCTTTACGATACGGTCACACTTGTTCCCACTTACCAGCTTACGCTCATGGTCGAAGCTGTTGATGGTCAGCAGGCAGTAGTTGGTGCACCCTTTGCAGTGCATTGTCTTTGTCGAGTGAGTAAAATGATCCAATGCATCAAGCTGTAGGAGTGTAGTGCCCTGTGGCACGCTCTGATGCATCTTCTTGGCATAAAGGGCGCAACCATAAGCGCCCATTAGAGCTGCTTCCTGGACACGGACAACCTCAGAACCCAACTCCATCTCAAAGGAGCGCAGTACCGCATCATTGAGGAACGTTCCCCCTTGCACCACGATGTGCTCTCCCAGCATCGAGGGGTCTGTGGAACGAATTACCTTGTACAGGGCGTTCTTTACGACACTGATGGCAAGGCCTGCAAAAATATCAGGTACGGAGGCTCCGTCCTTTTGTGCCTGTTTTACCGAACTGTTCATGAATACCGTGCACCTGCTTCCCAAATCAACAGGATACCTGGCCTGTAGGGCAAGCTTGGCAGCTTCCTCAGGCGTATAGCCCAGCGCATTGGAGAAGGTCTGTAAAAAGGAGCCACAGCCTGAGGAACACGCCTCGTTGAGGAAGATATCGTCGATGAAGCCGTCAGCTATCTTGAAACACTTGATATCCTGTCCTCCTATGTCGATGATGAAGTCGACAAGGGGATTGAAAGCCTTTGCACTGGTGTAATGTGCCATCGTCTCGACTAGGGAGTATTCGAGGTCAAAGGCCTCTTTGATCAGGTGCTCCCCGTATCCGGTGGAGCACCCTTTTACAAGAGATATCTTGGGATAGGCGACCATGAAGGTAGTAAGAAACTCCTTTACCAACTGCACGGGGTTGCCGTTGTTACTCTGATATCGGGAGTAGAGCACCCGGCTTTCATTATCAAGTATCAAGATTTTTACCGTGGTAGAGCCAGCATCTATCCCTACAAAAGCCTCACCCACGTATGTTTTTGGGTCGCCATAGAGGAGTTTTGCCTTCTCATGTCTTTTTTTGAAGATTTCATACTCTTCAGAATCCTTGAAAAGGGGAGGGATGGAGGTGTAGGATGCCTTAACCTTGGTATGTTCCACGATATGGATGAGCTCTTTGAGTGAAAGAGTGGAACTATCACTGGCCAAGGCTGTTCCCAAAGCTACAAAATAGAGGGAATTTTCCGGACAGGTGCCCTCAAGTTTGAGAGTAAGGTCAAAGGCCTTGCGCAGTTGCGGAAAAAAGGTAAGAGGACCACCGAGATAGACAACCTGGCCTTTGATGGGCCTGCCCTGGGCAAGGCCTGCTATAGTCTGATTGACAACTGAGTAAAATATTGAGAGGGCAAGGTCCTCTTTCGCAGCACCTTGGTTGAGCAGGGGCTGCACATCGCTTTTTGCAAAAACCCCACAGCGTGATGCAATGGAGTAGGTCTGTTGTGCTTTCGAGGCAAGAATGTCCATCTCGTCCTGTCCTACATGCAACAAAGAAGCCATCTGGTCAATGAACGATCCCGTGCCTCCGGCACAGGTTCCGTTCATTCGAACCTCCATCTGGTCTCCTAAAAATAGGATTTTAGCATCCTCACCTCCGAGTTCGATGACTACATCACTGCTGGGGAGGTAGTGTCTCACCGCTAGGCGGGTTGCATAGACTTCTTGGACAAAATTGAGGCCTAGGTTCTGGGCTAGGCCCATTCCGGCAGAACCGGAAACGCTCAGGGATATCTTTTGGTCTCCAAATTTTTCAAGAATGGTCGAAAGCAAAGTGTAAGCAGTCTCTCGTATCTGGGAAAAGTGACGAGTGTACTGTGCATGTACAAGATTACCAGTATCATCAAGGACGACGCTCTTCATGGTTGTGGAGCCCACATCTAATCCGATCTTCACCGAAATGCCTCCCGCCTATAGAAAAAATACTATTTTTATTACCAGTTTGTTACTATGATTTATATATTATATAGACACTATTTCAGAAAGTGTCAATGTTATATATGCATCACTCTTTACGGTTTCCATTAAAGTCGAAATCAACAGTAGTTTTATCTTCAATTGCCTTTTGAAGCAAGGCTTCAATTGCCATTGCATTGAAATGTTCTGTAACCAGTTTTTTATTAGGACGTACCAGCGGATGCTTTGGGCTGAAGATGATGCAACAGTCCTCATAGGGGAGGATGGACGTCTCATAGGTTCCAATCTTGTGTGCAAAATCCATGATCTCCTGCTTTTCCATCCCTACCAGAGGTCGCAAGACCAGCTGGTCACTCATGCTGTCGGTAAAATCCATGCTCTCTAAGGTCTGGCTGGCCACTTGGCTGAGTGCCTCACCTGTTATGATGGCTGTGCCTTCCTGAACCAGGGATATGGCGTTGGCGACCTTCATCATCGCAGCGCGGAACATCAGGGTATGCTCCTCCTCGTGGCTATGCTCCTTGATCCATAGTTGGACTTCGGTGAAAGGTATCACATGCAATCGTGTACCTTGCAGATAGGGTGCGATGATAGAAGCGAGCTTCTC
>CAYSIH010000005.1:13884-23681 GCA_964431005.1 uncultured Sphaerochaeta sp.
AGAGTCGAATCCTTCATGCTAGCTCCCTATAGGTTGTTTTAATCGCTAGAGCAAGCAGCTTGGCCTCTTCGAAGGTAGTATCTCCACAAAAGGAGAGCCTGAGGCTGCACTTGACATCTTGAGGTTGTACGTTCATCGATTGGAGTACTCCTTGAGAGTCTTTTTTGGTATTGTTGGAACAGGCTGAGCCTGAAGATACACAAAAACCCTTTGCATAGAGTAGTCTGGTAAACACTTCACTTGGCCATGGTTTGACTGAAAGGGTGAGGATATACGGAGAACACTCCTCTTCAGGTGAAAGCATGGAAAGAAAAGAGAGCTCCTCCCTTAGAAAGGTGTTTATCTCTAAAACTTTCTTATGGCTGGCATCTTGTTTGGCCAGTGTCTCTGCCATGGCTGTTACCATGGAAGCGATGCCACTAAGATTTTCAGTCCCTCCACGCAACCCTTGTTCCTGTTCCCCAGCACGGTTGAGGGCTATAACCGATGTATCGGTGTTGTACAGGATACCGACCCCACGCGGCCCATGTATCTTATGACCGCTGAACGAGGCGCTGTCGACCCCTAATGCCTGTAAGGAGAAGGGGATTTTTCCCAAAGCCTGGACACAATCAGTATGGAAATGGATTTTCCTTCCTGACTTCTCCTCCTGTTTTCGTACGACCTCGACAAGGGAGGCTATATCCTGAATGGAACCGACCACATTGTTTACCAAGAGACAGCATACCAGGCGTGTCTTGTCTGTCAGGACCTTTGCGAGGTCAGAGGGACGTACAAAGCCATGGGGTGCATCCAGATAGATGACTTTCCATCCCAACTGCCTGAAGAATGTGCCGTACCCCTTTATGGAGGGGTGTTCGATATTGGTAAGGATTATCTCGGCCTTTTGTGGCTTCCACAGGGTGTTGTTGATGACAATCGCATTAGATTCGGTCCCCCCGCTGGTAAATGTTATGCTGGAGGAGGGCACATCCAAATGGCGGGCACACTCATCCCTCAGCTCTTCTAAAAGAGCCTTTGCCTTCACTCCCTCCTGATGAAGAGATGAAGGGTTTCCTATATATGTTCTAGTTACTTCAGCATATCTTTCGATAGCCTGCTCACTCATGGGAGTCGTAGCGGCGTTATCAAAATAGTATATTTCTGTCATGGGTAGCATTGTCCTTGAATTTGCGTATAAATTCAAGTCGATACAGGTGTTCCCTAAGGGCTTGTTCTATTTTTCCATCTTGTCTTTCCCCTCTACAAACGGTATAAATGAGGGTATGAATACATTACGCATGGTAACACTTGCCAATGACAAGCAGACTGAGATCCTTCTTGCCGATGACTTGAAGGATCTTTCTTCCCATTTGGGCAACTACGGACGATCGGTGCTCTGGGTTTTCGATACCAATACAGCAAAGCTGTTCAAACAGCTTCCCCCTGTCCATGTGGTCTTGGAAAGTGGGGAGTCCTCTAAGAACTTCACCTCCCTTGAGCGGATTCTTTTTTCTGCAATGGACGAAGGTCTTGGTCGTGATGGGCGTATCATTGGTTTTGGGGGCGGGGTAGTCTGCGACATGGCAGCCTTTGCCGCTTCTGTCTACATGCGGGGGTGTAATCTCACCTTGGTGCCCACCACCTTGCTCTCTATGGTCGATGCCTCGGTTGGGGGAAAGACAGCAATAGATTTTAGGGGACTGAAAAACATGGTCGGCTCCTTTTATCCTGCCGATGAGGTGCTTATCAGCTTCGATACTCTGCGTACTCTCAGCGAAAAGGAGTTCCTCAATGGTCTGGCAGAGGTCATCAAGCACGCCCTGCTCAGCCAGGATGAGGAGTTGTATAAACTTCTGCTGATTAAAAAGAATGAGATTCTTGCTCGGGAACCTGCAACCCTCAAGCTGCTGTTGGATCTCTCCTTGGCAGTGAAGAGTTGGTATATCGAACAGGACCCCACCGAGAAGTTGGGCATCAGGCAGATGCTCAACCTAGGGCACACCTTCGGTCATGCCCTGGAGTCCTCATCACACTTTGGTCTCTTCGGTCATGGCTCCTGTGTTGCATGGGGGACCGGACGGGCCTTGGAGGCAGGGGTGAGCTTAGGCATTACCGATAAGGCATATGCTTCAGGGGCAACCAAGCTTTTCAAATCCTATGGGTATGAGATGGACTACCGCATCGGCCGGGGCGATTGGATTGACTATAGGGAACATCTTTCAAAGGACAAGAAAAAAGAGGCCGGAAAGGTACTCTTTGTCCTGATGGAAGGTCAGGGCAAGGCAACTCTCAAGCCTCTCGAGATGCAGGCTGTGCAACACTTGGTGATTGCAAAGCCGATCTTCTAGCTTACTCAACCATTTTCAACAGTTTCCCGTAGATCTTGCCAACTTGTTTGGCAAGCTTCATCTCATTGGCATCTTCAAACCTGTCTCCAAGTTGTAAGAGGGTATAGAGCGAGCCGTCCAGCGCATCAAAACCGTCGGAGTTGAAGGTAAAGCGGAAATTGCCATCACCACTCTCTTCAAAGCCAACAAACCCAAGCAGCTTGCGCTCCTTCTTGTTTCGGGAAAGGGTCATGATCCAGGAGAGGTTGTCAATAAGTGTCTGCCCATCTTCAATGGTGTAGATGCTTCTGGGTGGATTATCCAAGATGCCTTTTTGGACATCAATTTTTCCAAACAAATCAAGGATTGAGAAAAACTTATCCCCATAGTGTATGTAGTACCCTTGGTATAGCAGCGTTGCAGGGAAGTTCTTTGGCCGTTTTGGGGCCTTCTCATTGGTCTGGTAGAGATAGGACAGGTCTTCAAGGGGTATGACAGCAACGGTACGTTTCTGTCTTTTGCCCAGTGTGATGGTCGGATAAGTACGCTTGTAGACCGAAATGGTAGCCTTACCCTTTGCTGTGCTTTCAATCTTATCCTCTGCCTCTTTTTGCTTACGCAATTCTTTTGCAGAGAGCTTCTTTTTTCCTTTAGCTGTAAGGGCAGTCAGTTGCCTGTAGATATCGGGGTTGATGTCATCAAGCCAGGCTTTCTCAAGCGGGCTTACCGAGCGGGCATACATACGACTTGTCTGCACTATCTCACCGGCAATGATGAACTGGGGCAGCGTCTTGAAATAGGCGCTGCCTGGGTGGATGAATACCTGGTTTGCAGTAAGGCTCTTGTACATGTTGCGTTCAGCCTTTATGCAGATGTATTGCAAAAGACCACTGGCGATGCAGCTGAGGTACTCACGGATATTTCCTCCATGGGTAAGGGGAAAGCCGATCTCACCACAGATCTCTCCGAGTTGTTCATCGACATGGACAATTTCCTGCATCCCCGGGTAATCGAGGTAGTGCTTTTTACAGAACCGCTCTTTTGCCTCTTTCGTGGTGTTGGCAGTGTATTGTTTGAAGATGTTCAGATAGGAGACAAAATCCCCATATTCGGAGTTGTTGAGCCTCTTGTGGGCAGCACGGGATAGGTCTTCTTCACCGGGGGTGAAGAGGAACGGATTTTTCGTCGAGAGGAAAGAGACTGCAATGAGTACCTCCTCAAGGACATCCGGGTAGTGTACCAGAGCTTCGACCAGGACACGTGAGTGTCGGGGAAGCAAGGGGAACTTGCACATCAATGATCCTATAGTGGTCAGATGGCGTTTCTCATCAATGGCCCCGATAAAGCGCAGGGTATCCTCTGCACTGGCTATGGCGCTGTTCTTTGGTCGGGTGATGAAAGGGAAGTGCTCGTAGTCGTAGATTGCCAAATCACTCATCCTCAGTACGACCTCACTGAGGTCGGTCCTAAGGATTTCCTCGGTGCCATAGAGCATCCTATCCTTAAAGTCCTCTTCACTGTAGAGACGATAACAGACACCGGGAGCTGTGCGTCCTGCCCGCCCTTTGCGCTGGTCGCAGCTGCTGCGGCTGGTAGGAAGGGGGATTAGGGAAGAGGTAAAATCCTTCTGGTTGTAGAAGTTTATCTTGGCTATACCCGTATCTATGACAGCGGTGATGCCGTCGATGGTGACAGAGGTCTCTGCGATGTTGGTTGCAACCACCACTTTGGTCTTGCCTTCGCTTGTATCATCGAAGACAGACTCCTGCTCCTCTTTGCTCAAACGGCCAAACAGGGGGTAGATCTCAAGCAGTTTCTCTGTATCAGCGGCATAGAGGGCGTTTACACAGTTGGTTATGTCAAACTCCCCACTCATGAAGACCAGGATATCGCCCATCTTCTTTCGTGCCTGTTTCATGACAATCTTGGTGATGGCTTCTACCTGGTTTTCGAGGTTTTCCTGCTTGAGGGGGTGGTAGACCACCTCGATGGGCCATATCTTGGCATCAATGCTGATGACCGGTGCATCGCTGAAGAATTGGCTGAACACCTTGGTGTTGATGGTTGCGCTGGAGATGATGACCTTGAATTCAGGTCGGCTCTTCATGACATCCTGCAGGAGACCGAGGATGAAGTCGATGTTCAGGGAGCGCTCATGGGCCTCATCGACAAGGATGACACTATAGTTGGTTAGGAGGGGATCGGCCTTAAGCTCCATAAGCAGGATACCGTCAGTCATGACCTTTATCCTCGTATTGAAGGAGGTGGTGTCATCGAAGCGCATCTTGTACCCGACAAATTCAGGGGCGCTGTCTACCTGCTTTCGGATATAATCCGATACGCTGAGGGTGGCTATTCGCCTTGGTTGGGTGATTCCCACCATGAGCGAGCTGGTGTAGCCGGCCTCGTGGAGGATTATGGGAAGCTGGGTTGTCTTACCGCTTCCGGTAGGGCTCTCTACTATGATCACCTGATTCTTATCAAGGGCTTCGAGAATTTCCTTCCTGTGTTGATACACAGGTAACATTTTCATATCTTTCAAATTAATTCCTTTTCAGTATGGAGATCGCTTCCTCGATGCTAATCATCTGGTGCATCTCCCTGGTTTGTAGATTTTTAAGGGTTACTTTCCCTGCGCTCTTTTCTAGAGTGCCACAACTTAGGCCATAAGGTATATGGTTTGCCTCTGCATACTTGTACTGGGCTCCCATCTTCTTGCCTAACAAGTATACATCAGTGCGAATTCCTTCAAGTCGGAAACGCCTTGCAAGAGAGTCATACCAGATCCTCAGGCTTTCATCCATGCAGAAGATGATCAGATCTGAGGAACTTGCCTTTTTTATCAGTGGGCTGTCGAGCTCTTCGAGGGCGGCAAGCAGCCGGTCAAGGCCAATGGAGGATCCTACTCCGGGAAGCTGCTCTTTTGTGTACAGCGAAGCGAGGTCATTGTAGCGGCCTCCGCTACATACAGAGCCGAAGTGGGGCAGTTCGGTGAGGAAGGTCTCATAGACAAGGCCCGTGTAGTAATCAAGGCCTCGCGTAATGGATGGGTCCAGCTTGAAGTGGCCTTCAATCCCAGCAGCTGTGAGATAGCCATAGATGGTCTTCATTCTGGAGGTATGCTCCCTTTCCCCTCCTGCTAAGGTACTGAGCCTTTCCAAGGTGGTCAAGAAAGGCTCATCCTGGTCATCGACGGTGATGTACTTGAGTATCTTCTCAGCCTTTTGCTTTGTGCCGGTACACTCGACAAGCAGAGCATAGGTCTCTTCTTCCCCAATCTTTTTCAGCTTGTCCACTATCCTGAGTATCTCTGTACTTTTCTCTTCAATGCCAAGATGGAGGAGAAACGCATTGAAAAGCCCCCTATGGGCGATACAGAACTTGAAATTGGTAATCCCCATAACGCCAAAGGAGCTCTCCATCATAGCAAGTATCTCGTAGTCAGCTTCTGCACTATCAGGGCCGACTATGTCAAAGTCACACTGGGTAAACTCACGAAAGCGCCCCTTTTGTGGGTTTTCCCCACGCCAGACCTTATTGATGTGAAAGCGTTTGAAGGGGAAGACAAGCTCATTCTGGTGCTGAGCAAGAAAACGGGCAAAGGGGACGGTGAGATCGAACCTCATCGCCACATCACGCTCGCCATTGTCCAGGAAATGGAAGATCTGCTTGTCTGTCTCCCCACCTCCCTTTCCTAGGAGTACCTCTGTATATTCGAGGACTGGAGTGTCTATGGGTACAAATCCATAGAGAGAAAAGTGCTCTTCCAACTTGTTGACGATTGCCTTTTTGGGAATCTCCATATAGGGAAGGAAGTCACGGAACCCCTTCAGTACCTTGGGTTCTATGATGGCTTGTTTTTCTGTTTCAACTCTCATTATCCTATACTCCTGTTGTGCTTTTGACGCGGATGGTGTACAAATAGTGTATAACGAATCGCTTGTGCTCTGCAATATGCGGTTCTTTGCCAATACCAACACATTGAGAGCAAGATGCTAATTAGATACAAACAAGACGAACATGGAAAGACAGTCCCAGTAGCAAACATTTACACGCAAAAGGAACATAAAATCAACTACGCACTCCTTGACAGGGATGCTGTATGGGCAATTAAGAAACTGCAGCAGTCCGGGGCTGAGGCCTATTTGGTAGGTGGAGCTGTACGCGACCTTATGCTTGGTCAGATTCCCAAGGACTTCGATATAGCGACAAGCGCATCCCCGAGGCAGATCCAACGGCTGTTCTGGAATGCTCGTATCATAGGCAAGCGTTTCAAGCTGGTGCATCTTGTCTTCAAGGACAAGGTGCATGAGGTCTCCACATTCCGTAGCGGTGAAGAGGCGATGGATGGGAACAACAACGTGTTCGGATCCATTGACCAGGATGCCAAAAGACGGGACTTTTCCATAAACTCCTTCTATTATGACCCCTCTACCAACCAGTTGTTGGATTTTAACAACGCCATGGATGATTTCAAGAAGAAACGCATAAGTTCGATCATCCCTCTTGATGAGTCCTTTCGGGAAGATCCTGTGAGGATGATCAGGGCTATAAAGTATTCGGTAACCACCGGCTTTGCCTTACGCTTTAATGTCCGCATGGCCATCCGCAAATACTGTAATGAACTATCACGCACCTCATCCAGCCGCCTTACTGAAGAGGTCAACAAGATTCTTGCCTCCGGCCATAGTCGGGAGATTTTCAACGAGCTGCAAAAGTATAAGCTGTTGGTCTTCATGCTGCCCTGTTTCTCCATCTACAGCAAGTTTCCGCAAGTTCAGGAGAGCCTGGGGGAGATGGACAAGCGTGTGATGTTGGCAAAGGAGAACAAGGGTCCGACCATCATGCTCGCTGATATGATCAAGGCCCTTGTCGATCCCCTGATCGTCTTCGCTGATGACCAACTGAGCATTGATGAACGCTTCAAGGAGACCTTTAGGCAGATCAAGGTGCTTATCAGTCCGATGACCCCATCCAACTATGAAGTTGAGCTGGCCAGTGAAAGGCTCCTTTCCGCTCGAGGATTCAAGACACCCCGTAACTGTGTGAGAAGCCAGCGACCTGCAAACAAGCCCCCACAAAGACGAGGTCCGTCCCGACCCAAACGTAGTGAAGGATCTGGGGAGGTTTCAGCTGCTTCGAAGAAAAGAAGGAGCCGTAGTCGTGGTAAGAAGCGTCCTGTAGATCAACAGCAACAGAAGGTAACCACCAGCGCTGAGGCTCACGACCTTTAGGTCCACTCCTCAATCTCAATATTCACACTGGCGACAAAAATGCCGCCATATTTCTCCAAGCTGTCAGCAATGTACTCCTGAAGTTCGCCTAGCGTTGTCGCTATATGGTGCTGCATCGGTACGCGTAGTTTGACAGTGAGGGCATAGCCTTCACTTTTTACCTGAACCTGGACGCGCTTTACCTTGATCAGGCTGTCAAACTCATCAAGGCAGTGAGCGACCATCTGGGTAAGGGCTGCCTCACTTACTGTCACCTTGCCATATTTGCTGAACTCAGGTCTTACAATTGTCTTCTCGAAGCTCACGTCTTTCTTGTTAAAAGGGGAGCGGTGCTTTTTTTTGAAAAAGACCCGCATGGTGTCGTAGACGATTTGGGGATAGTTACGGGTTATCTCGATGGAAGGGACCGGTATGACATGTTTGCCTTCGGTGTAGCGTATGCGCATCGCAGTCTCAATCTCTTCCTTGGTTGCTATATCCTCTATTCTGAACAGTTTTTCAGGTTGGGGCAGGTTGAGACGGCTTGCTATCTTGTAGATCATCTTCTCACTGGTGCCGATGATGAGCACCTTATGGAACTTCTCTTTCTGGAAGGCATCGATTACCTGCTCCCTATGATCATTATCATCAAAGACAGCTGTTCGCACAGCAGAGAGGACGTTGCTCTCCCGCTTTGCGGATTTTCCTGCAAGGATGCGGTCGCCACGAATGAGCAGTCCGTCATCGATGATGAGGTCAATCTTATATTTCTGAGCTACCAATTTTGAACGAAAACTCTTGCCTGTACCGCTTTTGCCAACAAGCGCATATACTTTGGTACCCTTAAGTTTCCAGAAAGCATATCTAAATATTCGATTCATGGTTTCCATTATACGTATTTTCCTGTACAATAGAACAGCATTTTGTAAAAATTCCCATGAGAGTTTTAGATAATAGTTGTAAGGAGCGTTTTCCATGCAGAAAGTGCCTACGTTCAGCAAGGGTGGTGTGCATCCACGCGACCAGAAGGTCTTTAGTCGTTCGCAGTCAATCGAACGACTGCCTATGCCCACTGAGTTGCTTGTCTCTTTGTCACAACATCTTGGTGCACCGGCTAAAGCCTTGAAAGCAAAAGGGGATACCGTCTTGCGGGGAGAAAAAATCGGAAGTGCGTCCGGTTTCATCAGCGCTGATGTGCACTCTCCTGTAAACGGTACCATCAAAGAGATTCGAAAAGTCACGTTGGCAAATAGCATCACGTGTGATGCTTTTGTCATTATCCCTGACGAAGAACAGGATATTGAGCCTGTCGAAGTATTCGATTGGAAGACCCAGGATCCAAGTGCACTGCTCGCCCAAGTAAAAGACCGGGGTATCGTGGGGTTGGGTGGGGCAACCTTTCCATCCCATGTGAAATTTTCCATTCCCGCCGGCAAGCATGTCGATGCATTTGTGATCAATGGGGTGGAGTGCGAACCCTACCTCACTTCTGATCACCGCATCATGCTCGAAAAAGGCGAAGAGGTGCTTATCGGCGCCATGATAGGGGCGAAAATTATTGATGCCAAGAGGATTATCATCGGTATCGAAATGAATAAGGTTGACTGCATCGAGCACCTCACCTCAATTGCTAAAGAGAAAAACTACCCTATCGAAATCATCGGTCTCAAGGTTAAATATCCCCAAGGGGATGAGAAGCAACTGCTGAAAGCAACCATTCATAAGGAGATTCCTTCAGGGAAACTGCCTCTGGATATTGGCTCTGTAGTTGTCAACGTCGGTACCTGCCACGCCTTATATGAGGCCATTGTCCTGCATAAGAGCCTTTATGAGAGGGTTATCAGCGTTACCGGTGAGTGTATCGCACAACCTAAGAATGTGCTTGCTCCCATAGGGACTAAGATGGGAGACCTGCTTGCTTTTTGTGGAGGCTTCTCCAGCGAACCTGAAAAGTTGGTAAGCGGTGGGCCTATGATGGGTTTCTCGTTCTTTGATGAGAATACCCCTATGGTAAAGGGATCGAGCGGTCTGCTAGCCCTTGCCGCACAAAAGAAAGTTAAGACTACCCCCTGCATCAACTGCGGGCGTTGTGTGGCAGCCTGTCCTATCGGATTGATGCCTTCGCACCTGTATCGGTATATTACCAATGGCGAATACGAAGAAGCCATGCAGCATAGCCTCATGGATTGCAAAGAGTGTGGCTGCTGTTCCTATGTCTGCCCAGCTCATCTTCCGCTGGTTCATGGGATGAAGACCGGAAAGAAGTTGGGGAGAA
>CAYSIH010000006.1:0-23391 GCA_964431005.1 uncultured Sphaerochaeta sp.
ACTTTTGATTTTCTTCGGTGCCAGTGCTGAAGTATTACCCTATGCCATGGATTATACAAGAATAATTTTACTTGGCAGCATTTTTTTAGCACTTGGAACCGGGATGAATAACTTTATTCGGGCAGAAGGAAATCCCAGAATGGCAATGAACACCATGCTGATAGGTACAGCTGTCAATATAGTCTTGGACTATCTCTTTATATTTGTCTTTAATTGGGGTATTAAAGGAGCAGCATTTGCTACAATAATTTCCTATAGTGTGACAAGCACCTGGGTTTTGTACTATTTCTTTAAGGGAAAGAGCAGGTTAAAAATACACCGTGAAAACTTCAAACTTGAAAAGAAGATAGTCAAATCAGTTGTAATAGTAGGTTTTCCTACATTTATCCTGCAGATAGCGGGTAGTATTCAACAACTGATCCTTAACCGAAGTTTAGTGTATTATGGAGGAGATCTCTCCTTGGCTGTCATTGGCATATTGATGAGTGTTACAACTTTTCTAATCATGCCGGCTATGGGAATTACCCAAGGAGCCCAGCCCATAATAGGATTCAATTATGGATCAAAACAATTTGATAGGGTTAAAGAAACGTTAAAACAATCAATTATCTTAGCTACCGGCATAGTGGTCATAGGATTTATAATCGCAACGATTTGGCCAGTACAAATAGTGAGCATATTTAATAAAAATCCTGATTTGTTACAATTAGGAGCACATGCAATGGGTATCTTTTTTACCTTTATCCCCTTGGCAGGTGTACAAATGGTTACTTCCAGTTATTTCCAAGCCGTAGGTAAACCAAAACATGCCACTATATTAGGGTTGTCAAGACAGGTCCTTATTTTTATACCTCTCTTGTTATTTCTTCCTCGTGTTTTTGGCATTGAAGGGGTATGGTGGGCTAGCCCTGTCTCAGATTTAGGAGCTTTTATCCTGACTGGAATATTTTTATTGAGGGAAGTGAGGCAGTTAAACAAAAGGATACAATCACAACAACAATAGTTCAAAAGCAACTATTTATAGAAACCCTCTCATACCAGGTCAGAGAAAATATGTATAGTTGTTGTTGGATGTGTCCAATAACAACTATACGACCTTACTTCCTGGGTATCCCAGCACTAACCTTAAGCATGACATCATGGCTACACTGAAGGTAGCCCTTCCCCTTCTATAGGCTAGAGCAGCTTTGCTCAATCGGAACTTACTGATGGCGTCTTGTATAATGAGAGCCCTATCCTGAGCAGACTCATTCAGTATGAAGATATTCCTTTACGGGGTAAGGATAGTGAAAAAGCTAAGGTGCTGCTTGCAGAAGCTGGTTGTCATGAGGGAGTAACGGTTGAACTCACCTATTCATCTGACCACCCATACAGTAAGGAGCTTGCCCAAACAATCAAGGAATTGGTTGTTGTTTCTGGTTTTACTATCGCCAATCCGAAGATCAATGAATTGACCGATACTATTTCTGCTGAAAATCTTTCTACAAACGAACAGCTTACTATGATGGGGTATTAGTTGTGTCACTTGAATCTTCTGAGACAGGAAAATCCTTACAATCAAACAGCTCCCTAGTCGACTAAACATTCACTCCATGCCTATGATTCATCTTTGCATAAAGAGATTCATCTTAATGTTTTCTACCTAGGATGCAACTGATAGTTTGAAAGATGGCAGTTGTTTTGGTCTATGACATACTGGTGGAAGTACCATCAGAAGTGAAGTGAGGAGAACGATGCTAGTACTGCATCTGCTTCAACTCTCGCCTCATATCCCTGTTCATATCCTTTTCCTTGGCGGCAGCTCGCTTATCATGCATCTGCTTACCCCTACACAGGGAGATCTGGACCTTTACCAGGTTGCCCTTGAGGTAGATGGAGGTAGGAATGAGGGTAAAGCCTCTTTCGTCAACCTTGCGCTTGAACTTCTTGATCTCAGCCTTATGGGCAAGCAGTCTTCTGTTGCGTAGCGGTTCGTGGTTGTTGAGGTTGCCGTGTGTGTAGGGCTGGATGGTCAGTCCTACCAAAGTTAGGGCGTTATTGCTTACCGTTACGTAGCTGTCGGAGAAGCTGAACTTGCCCTCCCTGATGGACTTCACTTCAGTGCCCATCAGGGCTATGCCACACTCCAGATCCTCAATGACCTCATAGTTAAAGTATGCTTTTCTGTTTTTTTGTAAAAATTTTATCTTGTTCTTATTCTGTTTCATCTAATCATTCCAGGCGATGCGAAACCCAATGAGGTCGCCGCAGGCAGTAGTATCGACAGCTCCCACTGTGAACTCGTCAATCGAGGAAGGGGTGTTGAGATAACTCCCTCCCTTCACAATGACTGGTGAGGAGTGTACGAGGCTTTGATACAGCTTGGCTACCTCTTGGTAGTCTGTAACACGTTGTAGGGGGATGTAGGGGCTCTGGGTGAACTCCCAGACTCCACCTAACATGGCAAGGGGGGTTGTCCTGTCCTCATCGGTGATGGTCAGTGACCTTGTATACGCCTTGTCCTTAGCCTGAAGGGAAGCGAGGGTCCACATAGCCTCTGTAGGAATAAAAACATCCTTGCCGGTCTTTTCGGCCAGCCATATGCAGAATGCCTCAGCAGCCTGATAACTGACGTTATGCACGGGCTTTCCTGTAGCAAAGACTACGGAGGGGAGGATCCCACTGAGATAAAACTCATCAGTAAGGCCCTGCTGCTGTAGCGTATCTATCTGGCTTTTGTCCCATTGGGGATTGTCTTCAATGAAAAGCGCCCATTGGTACTGGCTAACCGGTTTGGTTGCGATAGTAAACGATGGGGTTGTTACTCTGATACCTGCCTTGTTGGTCTCTGCGAAGATTAGGGGGACTGTAGTTCCCATGACTAAGGAGGTGCTAGGGTAAGTGATGCCATCCTGCTCAAAATCATCGGCTTTGAGAAGAGTCTGTTTGCCTTGAACAAGATGCATCATTGACGGAAGTCCCACTTCGGTCTTTGAGACATCACCAAAGAGATGCTGGGCAACCTCTAGTGTCGTTTCAATGAGTTCAGTAGTATTTCCCATACTCTCTTTGGCCTGAAGGGCATCGTTGAGCATCGCATCTGAGGTGATGTAGTTTGCCGCTAGAGCAAAGCTTTCATGCAAGACAGCGCTATCCATTTCCATGGCCAGGGCATCATCAACCAGATTTTTGAAAACAGGAGGGTAGGGGTGAATAGCATCAAAGCTTGTGATGGCGCTTGTCTCTATGACCTCTTGTACGTTGAAACGGTTGATAGTTGTTTTTTCCTGTTCAGTAAGGTTTGTTAGATCAACCTCTAGTTTTGCTGTCCTATGGAATAGCCAGGTCAGGAAAACTGGGTGGTCTACCTTGAAGTTGGTTTTCTGGATGGGTATGCCGCCCTTTGTAAAGGTTACCTCATGTTCTCCGCTGGGCACAAAAAACTGGTAGGGAGTTCCTCCCAAGTAGGTTCCATCTATTGTTACCCCAGTTTGGGCAAGGGTGCTAGTGAAGGTGACATAGCGGCCTCCCTTGATAATCCCGGGCAAAAAGCACACCAAAAAGATTACAGCTATGATTGCAATTGCTAGCAAGGTAAATATATATACGCCCGGTCTCATGCCCAGAAACTGAGGAAGTTGCACCTCTTTGACCTGGGGAAGTTCAATGTGTCTTTTCATACTACCTAAAGGTATCTTTCAAGGCTCTGCTTGTCAACTCGAACCTATTGTGATAGTTTGCTTTATATGGATGCAATGCTAACGTTTCTCGAAAACAAGACCGTACAGATACTGACTCGACGCAAGGCAGAGAAGGCTTATGAGCTAGCCAATAAGAAGCCCCGTACCGTTATGGGCGAAATAAAAGGGTGGGCTGATGCCCTTGTTTTTGCAGTCTTTGCAGTCCTACTTATCAACCAATACATATTCCAGCTATTTCTCATACCCTCGCCTTCGATGGTCTCGACATTGAACGTAGGAGACCGTGTTTTTGTAAGCAAAACCATCTATGGTATTGAAGTTTATCCGGGGGGACCAAAAATCCTTTCCAAGAACCGACAAGTCCAGCGTGATGACATCATAACCTTCTATAACCCTGAGTATGACTCCAAAGGGCCTTTTTTTGATGTCCTTTCCCAGATCCTGTATATGGGGACCTTCTCCTTGGTCAACATCGACAAGAATGAGGACGGCTCAGTTGCAGAGCGGCTCTACGTCAAGCGCGCCATCGGCTTCCCTGGTGAAGTTGTCCGTTTTAGGGATGGCAACGTTGAGATCCGCAAAGCGGGCTCATCCTCCTTTACCCCTGAAGAGACCTTCCGTGATGAGACGGATCTTGTCAAAGGCCCCCACCGAACAGTAGCCCCCTCCCAGTATGCCGGCATAAAGGCGTGGGGTTCTCTCTTTGGCTATAAGGAAGTCTCGGTACCGGCCCAAAATGCCCCTTCATATCTTGTTTCAGCCTACGCTGCAGTACAGGATGACAACTACCCTGATGACATGTACCAGTTCGAAGCCTCAAGTGCCAGAACAAAAAACCTCTTTGACCCGAGTAACTTCTCCTACCGCAATGAAAGTGCACGCTACCAGGCGGGTACCTATATTCCTACTGGAAGGATCCTCCCTCTTGGGGATAACCGCGACAACTCCCGTGACGGACGATATTTCGGCCCAGTGCTGCAGAAAAAAATCAACGGCAGCGTACGCTTCCGCTTCTGGCCTTTCAAAAGCATAGGCTATTTAGGTAACAAGTAGTGCCAACCTTTGATTCTGATCATTGCTTTGCTTCAAAGCTACCAGATCCCTTAGCCCTCTATATCCACATACCCTTTTGTACGACCTGTTGTTCCTATTGTGCCTTCTACTCTGAAGAAGAGGCAAGTTGGTTACCTTACAGAGAGAAGTACATGCAACGCCTTGAAACAGAGTTACAAGAGATAGTCTTTTCTGTTGACGGGGGGTTTCCCACCATCTTTATAGGTGGAGGCAACCCCGGGTGCCTCACCTATACACAGCTGGACAGCCTGCTCTCCCTTGCCCAAAGCAAACAGAAGGCTTCTGAGTGCACCATTGAGATGAACCCCGAGACTTTTGACAGGTCTCTGTTCCCTCTGTTTGCCGATAAGCTTGTAACCAGAGTCAGCATAGGCATCCAAAGCATGGATGATGCGGTGCTTACCACCTTAGGGCGCAATGCCCGAAGGAGGGACAACCTCAAAGCCATAGCCCTTGCACAAGAAGCTAAAGAGCAGTTTGGCATAGAAGTATCCTTTGACCTTATGCTCTGCCTCCCAGGGCAGAGCCTTGAGATGGCTATTGCTGACATTAATGAGATTATGAGCTTAGCAGAAGCTAACCATATAAGCCTCTACTGTCTGACAGTGGAGGAGGGTACCGAGTTATCAGAGAAGGTATCTAGTGGTCTACTCCCTGTTTTGGACGAAGATGGGCAGGAAGCTTTTCTCTGGGGTGTGTGGGACCATTTGAAAAAGTTGGGTTTCCGTCACTATGAAGTGTCAAACTTCTCTCGCCATGATAAACGTTGCAACCATAACCTGACCTATTGGAATCTCGACTCCTATATTGGACTGGGATGTAGTGCTGTATCAGCTTTACGAAAAGGATCCAGACTGCGCCATGTGAGCCAGGTGCAGAACCTGTTTGCCTACAGCCATGGACTTCCCTTTTCAGGCTACAGCGAAGAGGTTCTCACACAAAATGAACATATGGAAGAGTTTCTTATGATGGCCCTACGTACCGATACCGGTATCGACAAGGCTCTGTTTTACGAGCGCTTTTCTCGCGCTTTTGATAAAATTTTTGCATCGGTAATAGAATCATTGGATACCTCTTGGTATATATACTCTGAACAAAGCTTTTCATTGACAAGAGTTGGCTTTATGGTCCTTGATGAGGTTGTCCTGCGTTTTGCCTTGGCGGTTTTGTGACTACTTGACCGGCATGTACCGCTGTGGTACCCTAAATGGGTTGCATTGTTGCAAGAATTCTACACAATTATAAGAGGTTCAAAATATGTCTGGCCATAGCAAATGGGCTACTATCAAACACAAAAAGGGTCTTGCTGACGCTAAGCGCGGCCAGAAATTCACCAAACTGATTAAAGAGATTTCAGTTGCGGCAAAGATGGGGGGACCTGACCCTGAATCAAATGCCAGACTCCGTACAGCCATGCTTAAGGCACGAACCGAAAATATGCCTAAGGACAATATAGAACGGGCCATCAAGAAAGGATCGGGCGAGATGGAAGGCTCTGTCTTCTACGAGCTCACCTATGAAGGGTATGCCCCAGGGGGAGTAGCCCTCATCATCGATACCCTCACTGACAACAAGAACCGCACCGCCAGCGATGTACGAAGCACCCTTACCAAATCGGGAGGCACCCTCGGAGCAACTGGTTGTGTTTCCTATATGTTCCAAACAAAAGGCATCATCACCTACGATGCCACTAAATATACTGAAGAGCAGATTTTTGAAGTTGCATTGGAACATGGTGCTGATGACGTAACTTCGACTGATGAGATGATAGAGGTCATAACCGCACCAAACGACTATGCAAACGTACTTGAAGCCCTTCAGGAAGCTGGATTTGAGCAGGAAAGTGCTGAAATAGAAAAGGTAGCTGACCTGAATGTCACCCTTGAAGCAGAGAAAGCACGCAAGGTTCTCAAAATTATCGACAAGCTCGAGGAACTAGACGACGTTCAACAGGTTTCCACCAATCTGGAGCTTCCCGATGATTTTGAGGATGGCGAAGAAGAGTAGCCATGCTGATCCTCGGTATTGATCCAGGATATGCAAAGACAGGCTGGGGAGTTGTCCAGTCAAACGGACAACTGAACCGGCCTGTTTCTTTTGGGGTGATAAACACCCTGCCTTCTATGGCTGACAATGATCGGATCCATTTCATTGCCAAATCCATCGGGGAGATAGCTCTCTCCCAAAAGGTTGATGTTTGCAGTATGGAGGATATATTCTTTACCAAGAATATCAGTTCCGCCATCAATGTAGCCAAGGTTATCGGAGCAGCTGTGCACCAACTCTCCTTGCTATCGATAGAAGTGAAGCTTTTCAGCCCCATGACCATTAAAAGCGCCGTCACCGGCTATGGGGGAGCAGACAAGGCTCAGGTTCAGGAGATGGTTCGTCTCCTGTTGGGCCTTCAGACAATCCCCAAACCCGATCACAGCGCTGATGCCTTGGCAGCAGCACTGTGCTATGGTGTATTTCATGCCACACAGTCGAGGATGAATAACGTATGATCCATGCAATTATTGGAGATATCGTCTCCATCACAGAAACGGGTGTTGTCTTGCTGTGCAATGACATCGAGTACTCCCTCAATGTATCTGCCCAGACAGCAAGTCGTCTAAGCCAGCTATCCGGAGAAGACCGTCTGGGACTTCGCCTCCTTACCACCCTTATCCACAGGGAGGACAGCATGACCTTGTTCGGCTTTTTTGATGAGGCTGAGCGTGAAGCGTTCAAGCAACTGCAGACAGTTTCCGGCATAGGGGCCAAGCAAGCGCTGCGAATCCTCTCAGGCATCAGCGTGAAGCATTTGGCAGAAGCTTTGGACAGTGGTAATGTAAAGATGCTTGCCACCATACCCGGAGTCGGCCCCAAGACCGGGCAGAAGATGATTCTGGCCCTACGCAATGTCCTGGTCCTTGATGATGACAAGTCTCCTACTCCTTCTTCGAGCAAAAGAGCTGCACTCAGAGAGTGGGGCGACATCCTCGATGCCTTGGTTGAAATGGGCTATGATCGTCGGAAAGTGGAAGAGATCGTAGAACGCCTGGTGACAGAAAAGCAAGATAAGCTTGCAGGGCTTAGCCACCACGAAACGGAAGAGTTCATTTTCCGAAGTGCAATCATTGCACTGGGGTAACATATGGATAGCTTAGAAACCAATATGAGTGAACTTGATGCCTTACAGCACAGTTCTGTAGTCTCCACCACCTTTCAGCAGGAGGCGGATAAGCAGGAAAACATCCTCAGGCCCAAGATGCTGTGCGACTTTCAAGGACAACAGCGGCTGAAGGAGAACCTTGCGGTCTTCGTCCAGGCAGCTAGGGGAAGGGGAGAGCCCATCGACCACACCTTTCTTATAGGTCCCCCTGGACTGGGAAAAACAACCTTGGCATCAATTATTGCCAACGAGATGGGTGCGGAAATCCGTATGACCAGCGCACCAGCATTGGACAAGCCCAAGGACCTTGCGGGAATCCTGACGAACGTGACTGAGAACTCGGTATTCTTCATCGATGAGATTCACCGCCTCAAGCCTGCATTGGAAGAGATGCTGTACATCGCCATGGAGGACTTTGAAATTGACTGGGTCATAGGACAGGGACCTGCTGCAAGGACCATGCGCATCCCCTTGCCACGCTTTACCCTCATCGGAGCCACCACTAAGGCAGGATCGGTCTCCAGCCCGTTGGCTTCACGCTTTGGCATCACCGCACATATCCAATTCTACAACGAAAAGGAACTTGCCCAGATAATCGAGCGATCTGCTGTGATCATGGAAATCCCTATCGATAAGAAGGCTATCATCCAGCTTGCAAAATGTAGTAGGGGAACCCCTAGGATAGCCAACCGCCTCTTGAAGCGCCTTCGTGACTTTGCCTCTGTCATGGGGGATGGCACAGTTACCATCGATATTGTAAATCATGGTCTTGAACGATTGGGCATCGATACCAAAGGTCTGGAGACCCAGGACAGAAACATACTTAGGACCATCATCGAGTTTTATGACGGAGGACCAGTCGGGGCTGAGACCCTCTCCATCTCCGTCGGTGAGGCCATAGAGTCCCTTGAGGACTTCTACGAACCCTATCTTATCCAGAAAGGGTATCTCAAGCGCACACCCCGTGGAAGGGTGACGACCAAGAAAGCTTACGACTTGCTGGGCCTCCCCTGCAAAAGGAATATGGATGAAAATCAAGGAATACTCTTTTAAGCTACCAGAGGAACTCATCGCACAGAGCCCCGCTGATAAGCGTGGCTCTGATCGACTTATGGTGGTTAATAGGATAACAGGGGCCGTTATCGACTCAGAGATGAGTGATTTTGTCCAGTATCTACCAAGTGGCAGTATCCTGGTGGTCAATGACAGTAAGGTACGAAAAGCTCGTCTTTATGCCACCAGTGAGACAGGGGGCAGGGTGGAGTTTCTCTTTTTGGAAGAGAATCTCGATAAGAGCTGGCAAGCCATGGTCACCAAGGCCAAAAGACAGCATGTCGGAAAATGCTATACCTTTGGAGAAGACCCATTCCTATTCCATGCCCGGATAGTCTCAGAAAATGAAGACGGTACGAGAACCGTACAGTTTGAAGAAGAGATTACCGAAGAGTTCTTCCAGAAGTTCGGCCATGTTCCCCTTCCTCCCTACATCAAGCGTGAAGATGATTTTTTGGATGAAAGACGCTACCAGACCATATATGCCGAGAATGAAGGTTCTGTTGCTGCACCCACTGCAGGATTGCATTTCACTCCTGAAATTATGGCAGCCATTGAAGCGAAAGGGTGCACTATTGTACCCATAACACTGCATGTAGGACCCGGAACATTCCTACCTGTACGCACAGAAGATCTAGATGACCACCATATGCACTATGAGCGTTTTGAAATAAGCGATACAAGTGCAAGCCTCATCAATGAAGCCAAGCGAACAGGACGACCTATCGTCGCTACAGGCACTACCAGCGTAAGGACGCTGGAAAGCGCATATGATGAACAAACAGGTAGGGTTGTACCGGGCTTGAATAGGACCAACCTTTTCATCAAGCCAGGGTATAGGTGGAAGGTTGTGGACCATCTTCTGACCAACTTCCACACCCCAGAGTCAACTCTGTTGGTATTGGTTGCAACGTTTGCTGGGAAAAAGCTCATCGATAGCGCCTACCAGCACGCTATCGATGAGCGATATCACTTCTTCAGTTATGGTGATGCCATGTTTATTCAGTGAACAAGACCTTCTGGATCTCAAGGGCTATATCTTCCTTGCTCTGCATTCCATCCAGTCGATAAAACTTGACCTCATCAGGCAAATCACTGAACAGACGCTCATAGTTTGTCTTGACCTGTTCCAAAAACTCATGGCGGTCAAACAGTTCTGAGTTACCACCTCTGGATGCTATGCGTCTGATACACTCATCAACAGGAGTGTCGATGAAAAACAAGTACTTGGGAGAAGGGAACTGGTTGAGTTCCTGCACCTTCTCAAGGGGGCACTCCACCCCCTGATATGCGAGGGAAGAGTAGATATACCGGTCACAAATGACAAGCTTTCCCTTCTCCATCTCGCTTGCCATGCCATATATCGGATTATAGAGATGATCTTCACGGTCGGCGGCATACAGCATCGCCAAGGCAAGGGGGGTAGTCACTATCTGTTTCTTAAGCACAGCCCGTACCAAACGACCTATGGGCTTGTCTGTCGGTTCAAAGGTTGCACGGCATGATCTGAGTTCTTTGTCGCATTTTTCTGCCAGCAGCTGCATCTGTGTGGTCGTTCCTGACCCATCAAGTCCTTCAAAAACTACAAGATTCTCAAATATTTGTACCATATCACTTCTCCTTACACCCCTATATGATACTGTAAAGTTGCCTTAGCGTACATAAGTTTTACCTGAAGAGGTGTATAACCTGATACGGATGTACCCATAAGTGGTGGCAAAGACGGGACAATAGGGTATACTGGGCGAAAGGTTTTAACAGGTGAGATATCATACTACGTTCAAAGACATAGCAGTTTCCATCCTAGTGGTATTGGCTTGTACCGGCATCTGCCTTTATGGGATGCTGTTTTTCAGTGTGATCAATCCAGCCCAACCTTTTGCCGACTTCCTTGTCGCCCAGCTTGATAGGGGTTCTTCAATCTCCTTTAGGGCGAAGGGCCTTGAACGCTCCTTTTTAAAAGAGGTCGAGCTCAGTGAAGTCTCTGTCACCCTTGATGAACAGACACCCATCACATCCGATGCCCTGGTCCTTGATTCGGGCATAACCCAGCTATTGCTCTCCCTCATAGGACGTGCAGACAAGCTCACCTTTACCCTGGAAAAACCTACAATCGCTATCTCAATGGACCAGATACTATCTCTTGGAGGAAACCCAAGACAAGGCGGATCTTCTTTTCTTTCCTCATGGCTTGAGCATAACTCTTTAGGATTTAAGACAAACTCCCTAAATGGAAATCTCGTAGGAGATTCCTATTCGGCATCCATACAAGAAGCAGACCTCTCTATCTCCTTGAATCCAAACCTTGAACTTGCTTCTTTTAAGGGACGCATAGAAGAAATTTCGGCTCAAGGAGGTGAAGCAAGTGCCTCGTTACAGAACATCCTCTTGGATATGGACTCTTCTCTTTTAGTGAGTGCAGAAGCTGGCGAAGGAAGACTCCTTTTTGCAGGTACCACAGCCATATTCGAACAACTGGCCATAGAGAGCCAACTTCCTTCCCTGGACATTAGCAAAGGGAGAGCTAGTTTCGATTTTTCCCTTGCAAACCTTGCAATAGACCACCCAGTGCTGAAGGCGTCCATTCCCAAGCTATCCTCCCGCCTTTTCTTAGAGGACCTCGCTTTTTACGCCCTGGAAGCATCCTATGACCTGCTCGATCTGGAAGCTGCGGATTTCATCTTGCACTCTCCTACAGCTACCATCAACCTCAAACAGGATACAGAATCCATGTTACTGGGCTTCGCCACAATAGCCGGATCCCCCCTTACTGTCCAAAAGGAGGGTTTTTCTCCCCTTCAGACCGATACCTTGATAGGTTCGGCACAGCTAGAGGATGATGGACAGCTCTATGCAAGACTCTCCATGTCAGATATGAAAGCAAGGGTAGGGCAAGCTTCCATTACACTTGGAGAAGTGCAACTGTATTCAGAGGCATTCCTAGGCAGTGAGGGTATCCAAGATATCACCCTAACCCTAGATTCAGAAGCAACAGTTGATTTTGAGGAAGCTGACATACAACTGTCATCCCCTCTTTCAGCTTCGCTGCTTCTTTCTGACAGCTTTGCAACGCTCTCAAGTTCCCTATCCCTCTCGTCCCTCACCTCTGCTTTGATAGAGGAGCCTTTTACCACTTCTGTTGCCTACCAGCAAAACAAGGAAGGAGGACAGGGCCAAGCAAGGATCACCTATAAGGACCAACTGCAGATCAGCGCCCTCTATGACCTTCCCAAGGGTGATAAAGGAACCTTCGCCATCAGGTCAAGGATGCAGGACTTTCCCATTGCCTTGGCCAGTCCTACCTTTGAAAGATATGCTCCCTTCTTGCTACCGTACTATTCTGAAATGACGCGCCTGACAGGAAACCTCTCATTCCAATCCACAGAGGGTACGGGAACCCTTTTGGGTTTCGATGGAACCCTCTCCAGTGATCTTGTCTTCCTAGACGTCTCACTGGGTAATAGAAGTCTCAATGCAGGTGTGACCATCCTCTCAGATATAGAAGGAGACTCTGTCGTTGTCGATTCACTGAGCCTCTCCACTTCTGAGCTGAGGTTGGTCTTTAACGGTTCAACCAACCTCAACGACTGGCTTCCTTCTGGGGATTTGCAGCTGTTCGATACAGAAGAGGGCACCTTGCTTGGATCCGCCAATTTCTCGCCTCTGCCACCGGACAAGTACCGCTATGCATTCAATACCCCCTTAGTACCATCGCTTGCACTTGAAGGTGTCATAGCAAGGGAAGGGCTCAAGAATCTCAAAAGCAATGCCTCTTTCTCAATCTATGGCGAGTCATATCCATTGGAATTCACTTTCTTCACCTCAACACTGCAAGTGGAACTCGAAAGCCGAGAGAACCTCAAGCTGCAAGCATATCTTGCCCCTCCCTATAGGGCCAATCTGGTTGTAAGGGATCTGATGATGCCTAAGAAGGGGCTCTTCAACCAATCCCTATTAAACGGTGAGTTTCTTGTGCAGTTCAATACACTCAGTGATTGGAAGCTTGAAGCCAAAGAATTCAAGATGGATTCGTTGCTGTTCAATGGAGAAGAGTATACTCTTGGTGGTTCCTTGTTCGCATATCCTTCCTCACTGAAGAGTGCGAACCTTATCTTGAGCCAAGGAGCCTCCCAATTTGATCTTGCTTTTGAGTACAAGGGTAGCGACCTGATCAAGACATACCTTGCAGAAGGCCTTTTACCATTCACCTTCACCTTTATCCTTTCAGAAGAGACCCAACCAAAAATATCCCTTGCCCTTTCAGGGAATACCAGCAGGGTAGAGGCCCTTATCGAGATAAAGCAAGTGGGAATGCAAAGGTTTTACTCTCCGTTTGAACTGGTAATGCTCAACCTTACAGCATATGGACATACTGATTTCAAAAAGAAGGTCAGTATGGACGGTACCATCTCCTTAGCAGGCCCCACTTTCTCCTTTGGTGCAGACCTCGCTGCTACCGAAACTCGGTTCCTGATAGAAAACGGCCTTTTTGAGCAAGGCTCGCTTGTTTTTAAGGATATGGAGCTATCACTGGATGCTGAGGAGGGCATGCTCATTTCGCAAGGAAGATTCAACCATATCAGAACCATTCCCTACACAGAACAGACCTCGCATTTCAACCTAAGCCTCTCGATGCCCTTTACTCCAACTACATCCCTGTTTGAGATGGGTAAGGTTATTGGATCCCTGTCTACCCAAGGATTTGATGGAACAGTTACCATTGAGGATCTCTTGCTGTTAGGAGAGAAGGGTATTGCCGATGGAAACTACAACTTCATATACAAAGATGACTCTATTTCGCTATCGAGTCCTTTGCTCTCCTTCAGGTACAACTTGTCTGATGGTAGAGTTGCAGCAGACATCGAGAAGGACTTTGGTATCGGCATCAATATCGACGGCTGGATTCGCGCTGAAGACCTGTACCTCAAAGCAGAAAATATTCATTTTCCCTTAATCCTGCTTAACAGACTTTTTGTGAAACCCATCTTTGGATTCATAGACGGCATTGCTGGAGGAGAGGTTATCATTGGCGGCACCTTGGCAAAACCTAAGGTGTATGGGCAACTTACCCTGGATTCTTCTTCCATGAACCTTTTCTGGCTCCCTCAGGATATCCTATCTGTCAAAGGCGTCACTTTGACCATTGATGGGCAGCGAGCGACAAGCCCTACATTCCCCTTCTTTTCCACCAATGTCGAGACAGGAGTCACAGTACGGGCAGAAGCCAACCTGCGCGCTGATTTTGACGGGCTTACCTTTACCAGTTATGAGTTACACGCCACACCTATTGACGGGCAACTGTTTGTGTTTATCCCTTTGCAAGGCTTTGATGCCGAAGTGCTCACCTATGCTGAAGGAACCTTCTCCCTGTTTGGTACGACAAACGAGACTTGGCTCGCAGGAGATGTGCTTTTGGAGAACACTACCATGAGCATGGGGATCCAGGACCTTCCCTTCTGGTATGTGCCCACAGGAACTGCAAGCAGTGACTTCAAGATCACCACAGGAAAGAATGTATCCTTTTACTACCCAAATACCACCAATCCATTCATTAAGGCCACCCTGACCGAGAATCAGAAGATAGATATCCTCTTTGACCATACTACTGGTGCTATATCGCTTGATGGTAATTTCTCCTTCAGAAGCGGCGAGATCTACTACTTCCAGAAGAACTTCTTCATAACTGAGGGCTCTCTCGGCTTACATACCGATGCGCTTTCAGGATCTTCAACTATACAGCCTAGGATAAACCTCAGAGCTAAACTGACCGACTTTGACAAAATGGGTAACCGTGTTGACATCTTCCTTATCTTACGTGATTCAAGTCTGACCAACCTCAATCCACAGTTTGAAAGTGTCCCGAGCAAGGATATCAATGAGATTTTGGATATCATGGGCCAAAGCATCCTGCCAAGCGGAGCCTATGGTCAGGTAAACCTCTATAGCGTAGCCTCCCTTGCAGCGGCTGCCACCGATGTGGCGGGCAAGCTAGGCTATCTCAACACAGCCAATAACACAGCTTTGACAGAATCCATACGCATCTCTTTAGGTCTTGACCTGTTCAGCCTACGAAGCAACATCGTGCAGAACATCCTTTTTGATGCTCTGCCAGGGAGCAGTTTGGGTACAAGCTTCAGCCCTCTTGCAAGATATCTGAACAACACGACCATCTTTATGGGTAAATATATTGGAAAGAATTATTTTTTACAGGCACTGATTCACTTTAGTGCTACAGACAAATCTAGGATTAAACGTTCGTTTGTTGCCCCAGACCTTGCCATAGACCTGGAACTCTCCATGGAATGGAACAATCCGTTGGGGACATTCTCATTTTTCACCCAACCAAATGAGTTGTCGATATATAATATTTTCGATACCATTGGTTTCAGTGTAACCAAACGAATAGTTTTGCGTTAAACAGTTTGATAGGAGTCAGCATGGACAATCGGAAGATAGGGCGAGTTTTTTGTATCATACTAATACTTGTAGCGGCGGTAAGCACCCTTGGTGCGGCAGAAGAACAAGCCTGGTATGCAGGTAAGAAGATTGTATCCTTTTCTAATATAGGGTTACAGAATGTCAGTAAGAATGCAGTTGCTGATGTGCAATACCCTTTTATAGGCAAGCCTTTCACTGACGAGCTGTTCAACGACTTGCAAGGAAAGCTCTATGCCATGGACAATTTCCTCTACTTCCTAGCAGAAGCCCAGAGAGGTGAGGAAGATACCAATGCCCTGGTCATCGAGATGAGTTTCTTTGAACTCCCCTATATCGATACGGTTATTCTCATCGGCAACAATAATATTAAGAACAAAGACATTACAGAAGCCATCACAGCAAAGAGTGGAACATTCCTGCAGGAGCAGTCGATCGACCTATCACGGGAAGCGATTGTGGCCCTTTACCAGAAAAAGGGATATGCCGATACGACTGTTGCAAGCGAATACAGCATAGATGAAGCGACCAATAGGGCAAGCATAACCTACACAATAGAAGAGAACACCCAGAAAAGAGTTGGGGAGATAGTCTTTGAGGGAAATGATTCCTTTTCTTCTGATGTGTTAAAAAAACAGCTTGAGAGCAAAGCCATAACCTATTTCAATGCCGGATACTACAATCCTCTCACGGTAGAGACAGACAAGGAGAAACTGCTCTCCTACTACGGCAGCAATGGCTATATAGAGGCAGCCATCACAGAGGTGCGCCTCGATGATATCAGTGAGGAAGGGGATAAGTTTACCCGCCTACGCCTCACATACAGTATTGAAGAGGGGAGTCAGTGGTTCTTTGGTGGCATCACAGTTGAGGGCAATACGGTCTTTACCGCTGAAGAGTTTCAAAGCCTCATTGCCATGAAAAAGGGTTCTGTCCTTGACCAGAGCCGGGTACAGACCCAGATAGCTAATGTCGCCGACCTCTACTGGAACAACGGCTACATCTTCAACCTCATGTCTACAGAAGAGGTGCGAGACGAAGAGAGCCGGACCATCTCCTTTGTCCTGAAAGTGCAGGAGAATCAGCAGGCCATTATCGAGGATATCCGCCTGGAAGGGACGACAAAGACCAAGGATTATGTATTCTTGCGGGAACTTACCTTTGGTGTTGGTGATATATTCAGCAAGGAACAACTGATAAAAAGTGCCCAGAACATATATAATACCCTCATAGTCACCGATGTGCAGTTTGATATTCTGAATGGCAGTGAAGAGGGGACTGTCATCCCTGTCTTTACGGTAACCGAAGGAAACCAGATGGATATCCAGTTTGGTGCCACCTTCGGAGGTAATGTCGATGGGTTTCCGGTAAGTGGCTTTTTACAGTGGTCCGACAAAAACCTAGCGGGCACCGGACGCGATCTCGCCATCTCCACCACCCTCAGTCCAGATACGCAGAACGTCTCCGTCTCTTTCACCGATGGATGGGTCGGTAATAAGCGTTGGTCAAACGGACTGACCCTATCCTTTGAACGTAGCGTCAAGGATTCAGTCCTACAAAGGGGATTAGGCAGCCCTTACAAAGGACTCAAGACCACTGGCACTGCATATCCATTGGGCTATAGCAGCTACGCAAGCTATCAGGCTTCAGGGGAGGCCCTTCCTGCTAGCAAGGACCTGATGACCTACGTCTACCAACGTATCGCCCTAGGATACAACACCGGCTATACATTCATGTTCCGACCAGGGTCCCTGATCCTCTCTGGAGGCATCTCCATCGGGTTGAACCATGCTACATATGATGACCTGTACGACCCGTTCGAACTTCTCATCAAGAACTATGCCGACAACTGGCAGTTCTCCAACCGCATCTCCATCGGACTCACCTGGGATGGAAGGGACCGAATCGAAAACACCTCCAAAGGCTACCTCTTCTCACAGAGCTTTGCGTATGCCGGGGGAATTCTTGGAGGACTGTCCAATTATATCCGCTCCTCAACCAGTGCCAGTGGATATGTGACCCTCTTTACCTTTACCCTTGATGAAAAAAATGCAAATGTGGTGCTGGGAGCGACCTCCACACTGAACCTCATGCTTCCCCAATTCTACGCTGATGATAATGGCGATTGGGAGTGGCGACCTGCCAAGGAAGGTGCTACACAGTACGAGATGCTCTACATTGACGGCATGAACATCGGCCGTGGTTTCCCTGTGAAACTTGACCTGTCGCTGTTGTTTGACAACCAGGTGTCGATAAGTTGGCCTTTGGCACACAACATACTCTCAGCAGAGGTGTACACCAGTGGAACTGGGGTCGTCTCCTCTTCCAATGAAGTCAGTGGGTTCAGCTCCTTGGACTGGTACTTCTCCATGGGAGCTGGTATCAAACTGAAGATTCCCGGCTTCCCACTTGGCCTCTACCTGGTCAAGAATGCCACCTACATCGATAATACCTTTGCTTGGAGCCGTAACAACAACCTCTTCAAGAGCAGTTCGAATCCTGACAGTGGCCTGAGTTTGGTCTTGGCCATCACGACCTCATTTTATTGACCGATATGGCTGAAGAGAAACGCGTCACCCCTATGATGGCGCAGTACAACAGGATAAAGGAACAGCATCAGGATAAGGTACTCTTTTTTCGTCTTGGGGATTTTTATGAGATGTTTGACTCTGATGCCGTTGAGGTTTCACGCCTGCTCAACCTGACATTGACCAGGCGTGGAAACCAGATGATGTGTGGCATACCCCACCATGCGTCCAAGATATACATCAAGCGTCTCTTGGATGCGGGCAAGAAGATCGCCATCTGTGAACAGATCGATCTTCCTCAGAATTCCAAGGAAATTGCAACTAGGGAAGTGGTGCAGATAGTTTCGCCTGCTACGGTCATCGAGGATGACTTTCTTGATGCGACCAGCAATAGCTACGTCCTTAGTATCTCGCTACAGAAGAAGATGATAGCCCTCAGCTATGCGGATATCAGCAGCGGGGAGTTCGTCTTGCGGTCGGTTCCTCTTGAAAAGCAGTTCACCGCCCTGCTCTCAGTATTGCAACAGGTGGGGCCCCGTGAGCTGCTTGTTGATGAAGATGATTACTTTTCAAACCTTGACTTCAAAGGGGTCATAGACGGCCATGATGCAATGCTCACCAAGCTTCCCCCTTGGTATTTCACAACCAAGGACGGGTATCAGAAGATGTGCTCCCAGGTAGGGACCTCATCTCTTAGGGCTTTCTCTTTGGAAAGCGACTCCCCTATGATTGCGAGTGCAGGGGCACTCTTACGCTATCTTGAGGATTCTGCTAAGACAGCCCTTGCCCACATCACCCATTATACAGTTGAGAGTGAGGACAGATATCTTCGTATCGATGAGGCGAGCAGAAAAGGTCTTGAGCTCCTTACCAATACTTTTGATGGGTCTTCCAAGTTCACCCTCTACTCGGCCATCAATGCCACCCTTACCAGCTCCGGATCCCGCCTTTTGAAAAAATGGATAACCTTTCCTTTGGTTGATAGGCAGGAGATTCTCCAACGGCAGGACTGGGTTACGTTTTTTGTTGGTGAAAGAAAGGAGCTGGAGCGTGTGCGAACCATACTCAAGGGAGTTCTTGATATGGAGAGGCTAACTTCACGTATTGCGATGGGAAGGTCGGTAAGCAGTGATCTTGTCGGCATATCCCAGACTGTGCATGCATTCTTCTCCCTGTTCAATGAACAGTACCAACCGCTGTTGGGAGATTCCATTTCAGAAGAGGACCTCTTGGCCCTGGTAGAGGTCGTAAAAGAACTTGACTTGGCGATCAATGCCCAACACCAGGGTCCTTTCATGGAGGGTGAGGTCATTCTCAACGGCTTTGATGAAGAGCTTGATGCATTGCGGTCCGTCAAGGGCGGTGGGAAGCAGATGCTTGCAACTTACCTCGCCAAGATTCGTGAAGAGACGGGCATCACTACGCTCAAGCTCTCCTCCAACAAGATTCTAGGCCACTATATAGAGGTCTCCAAAGCCCAATCCGACAAGGTGCCTCCTTCTTTTTATAGGAAACAAACCCTAGTCAATGCCGAACGATTCACCAGTGATGAGCTCATTGAGTTGGAGCAGAAGATACTTCACAGCTCTTCAGAAGCTGAAAAACGGGAACGGTTTGTCTATGAAACCCTTTTGGAGAAGACACGCACTATGCAAGGGCCCCTGCTGGGCATTGCCTCACTTCTAAGCCGAGTCGACTGCCTCCAGAGCTTTGCCACCACAGCAAACACCCATGGGTATACTGCCCCTATGTTTGTCGAGAAGAATTCGCTGACTATAGAAGGGGGACGTCACCCTGTTGTGGAACAACAGCTGGGAATAGGGGGCTTTGTCCCAAATGACCTCAATATCGATGAAGAAGGTGAGAGGTTCTGCCTTATCACCGGACCCAATATGGCGGGTAAATCAACCTACTTGCGTCAAAATGCCCTGATAGTCCTCTTGAGTCAGATCGGAAGCTTTGTCCCTGCAAGAAAAGTTGAGCTCGCTCTGGTTGACCGTCTGTTCTGTAGGGTAGGGGCGAGTGACAATCTTGCCCGTGGGGAGTCAACATTCCTTGTGGAAATGCAGGAAGCTGCCCATATCCTCAGAAGTGCAACTGAGCACTCGCTTGTCATCGTTGATGAACTGGGGCGAGGAACCAGTACCCAGGACGGCATGTCCCTTGCCTATGCGATGATGCAGGATCTTCTAGATAGGGGAGCCAAGACACTTTTTGCCACCCACTATCATGAGTTGGCCCACCTGGACAACTCACGTGTTCAGCTGCTAACCCTAGAGGTACTGGAAAAAGGTGGAAAGATAACATTTGTACGCAAGGTGATCGAGGGGATAGCCAACAGTTCCTATGGCCTCAATGTGGCCAAAATGGCAGGTGTTCCCACATCGGCCTTGCGCAAGGCTCGCTATTTCCAGAAGAGGCACTTTGCCGAGTATGGGATAGCCAGTCCCCAGTTGGAGCTGTTCGCTGGCCAGGAGCCGGAAAGTGAAGATTTTTCAGCCCTGACAGCTGAAGAGGAAAAGGTCCTTCAAAAGATACGCGACTTCTCCGTGGTAAACTCTTCACCACTCTCTGCCCTTGTCCTGTTGGAGGAGCTCAAAGCTCTGCTTGAAGCAACAGAGGACTAGTTTCTCCTTACATCATATGTTGTGTATCCATTGCGAACGTTTCTCAGATGCTCTGCTCTGTCCCCTCTGTACCAAGGCATTGGAAGACCAAGGGTTTGCGTCCCTCTATGCAAAAAGGTGCCAGAGGTGTGGCAGACCCCTATTGGACAGTGCTTACCCCTGTCTGTTCTGTCATAAAGGGATGCAGGCCTACGCACCGTATACAGGTGTTGTATCCACTTTGCTCAGGCTTTTCAAAGCTGGAGAGCAGAAAGTCCTCTCCAAGGTCCTGGCCCCCCTCTATATCCCGATGCTCGCTCGTATCGAAAAACCATTGCTCATACCGGTTCCTGCCAGCAGGAAAGGGTTGGCGACCCGGGGCTTTGACCAGATGGGACTCATCACAGCCCGCCTACAAAAGATGACAGGATATCCCTCCATCCGCCTCTTTGCACAAAAGGGTGAAGGCCAGAGCAAATTCCTCTCCCGATCTGAAAGGCAGGAAAGGCATACCATCTCGCTTTTACAACGCACTGATGAAGTTTTCTTTTTCCAGCAAAAGGGGTATTCTTTTGTCCTGTTGGACGATATTTGTACATCAGGTGCTACCCTTGATCTTTGTACTTCCCTGTTGGAAAAAAGGTATGCGATAGAGGCTTTTTCCCTGGTAGTGGCCTTGGTATGAGTTCTTTTGTATGAAAGATTTGGACCCTTGGCTAGAATACGGTTACTTTTACCACTTAAATAGCCCGTATGATTGACAAGAGGGGGGTATCTGCTTATTATTAAGTCAGGATATGTCTGATTATTGGGGGCTCGCTCGAAGGCGAATCCCTTTTTTATGACAATTGGAAAGGTATGTTAGGAACAGGAATACAAAATACAAGTTTATTTGCGGAGTATTCTCCGCTATTGGAAGCCTTGGGGATCACCCTTGTTGATATCAGCAAGATTGACCGTGGCTTCAGTGTCGGAGTAAACATCACCATCATGACAAAAGATCGTGAAGTGGATGTTGCTGATTGCTCTAAGGTGTATAAGTTGGTATATCCCCGTATGGAGATGCAGCTAGGAGAAAGGGACCTCGAACTCGAAGTATCCACCCCAGGTTTGCAGAGGACCATTAAGGATGTATATGAGTTCACCCTTTTTGAGGGCAAGCGGGTGCGCCTCTACGACATAAAGCAGAGCAATTGGATCAGTGGCCTGATCACAAGCTCAAATGAGAGTTCGGTTACCCTTAGCACTGCCTTTATTGGCGATTCAAAAGAGATGATAGAGACAATGGTTGTAGATTTTGCAAACATTCAGAAAGCAAAACTCGACTATAGATGGGAGGACAATTCATATGGCAACTGATTTAGGTGAAGCTATCCGAAGCATGGTGGCAGAAAAGAATATTTCCGAGGATCTGGTTCTCAACACCATTGAAGAGATTCTCCGTGCTGCATACAAGCGTAAGTTTGGTACAGAAGAAAATGCTGTCATTGAATTTAATGAAGACTTTTCTTCTGTAGAGCTCAGTGCCAGACGAAAAATAGTTGATGATGATGACTGGTACAATGAAGTTACAGAAATCGCCTTGTCCGAAGCAAAGGCAATCCATGAGGATTGTGAAATTGGCGATGAGCTTTTGATACCGGTTGACTTGAAAGAGTTTGACCGCATAAGCGTACAAAGTGCCAAACAACGTGCCCATCAGAGTTTCAGGGATATTCAGAAAGATACGCTCTATAGTGAATTTAAAGCAAAGGAAGGGCAGCTGATCATAGGGTATTTCCGCAGACAGGTTCCCAATGGTGATATCTATGTGGATATCGGCAGCACAGAAGGCCTTCTTCCCAGACGTAACCAATCAAGTCGTGAAAGCTATGGCAACAACGATAAGATCAAGTGCTATGTCGAAAACGTGGAAAAAGCCGAACGTGGTGTCAGGGTAGTCCTTTCCAGAACCCACACTGAGCTGATCAGACACCTTTTTGAAGTTGAGATTCCTGAGATTGCCCAGAACCAGATTGATATCATCAAGATTGTACGTGAAGCCGGATACCGAAGCAAGGTCGCCGTTGCATCACGCAACGATGAAATCGACCCAGTAGGTGCATGCGTCGGCTTGAAGGGAAATAGAATTCAGACTATCATGGGTGAGATAGAAGGGGAGAAGATTGATGTTCTTCGTTATGATACCAATCCGCTTAACTATATCCGCAATGCCTTATCACCCGCTCAGGTTAAGGATGTGGTTGTTTTAGATAGGAATATTTTCCATGCTGTGGCGATAGTTGATGAGAGTCAGCTCTCCTTAGCGATTGGAAAGCAAGGTCTGAATGTCAGGCTGGCAAACAAGCTTGTCGACTGGATTATTGATGTGAAAACTCAAGCCCAGTTCAACGAGATGGATGTAGCGACTGAAGCCCGTACGCGTGCAGAGAGCTTCTTTGGCCAGCCAGATGAATTTGGCGAGATGCAAAGGTTTGACGATCAGTTCCCTGCTCCTGTTTTAGGTATGGAAGAAGCACCAGCTTTTGAAGAGAGCCTTGTCGATGAGGACGAGATTGCACTTTCCGACCTTCCAATGGATGCAATTCTTTTACAGAAACTGCAGTTCCATGATGTGTATAGCGTTGAGGAGTTCATCAACCTCAGCGAAGAGGAGCTTGCATCCTTCTCCGATTTGAATGGGGAAGAGATCATAGCTATTAAGGATACTATCAACGAGTATGTCGATATCGTTGAAGATGATGAAGATGATGAGGTCGAATATGTATGCCCAAGCTGCGGTTCGGCAATCACCATCGATATGACTGTGTGCCCAAGCTGTGGTACAGGTCTTGCATTTGAGGTAGAGTAATATTATCCAA